>DATAMU010000294.1:0-2435 GCA_036266605.1 Candidatus Acidiferrum sp.
TGGACAAAACGATCCGGCGAATGAGTTTGGATGCGGATTCACGTACAAGGCGATTTTTCTGGGGACCGATCCGACGATCCCGGCGGATTGCAAAATGCCGGCACAGTATCGGTTGGACGTGACGACGGCGACCGACGAGCAGATCGTCGATGACATTTCGCAGATCGTCGCGCAGTACGCGATCGGCTTACGTTTTCAGCAGGATGAAGTCGGGCGCTACATCGCGTCGCCATACGATGTGTTTTTGCGCAAGAACCACTTGCCGACGCAGCCGAAGGCAGGCGAGACCAATCAGCAGTACGGGCAGCGTTTGCTCGGCTTGCTCGATGGCCTGGGAAGTCCAACATGGGTGACGGAGGCTGACGGCAGCTTTAAATATCATGCCCAACCGTTTGCGTTCGGTGCGACCGAACTCGCAGGGCTGAAAATATTTTTGCGAGCGTCGAGCAGCGCGACCGATGGATTGCAGCACACGGGAAATTGCGCTAGCTGCCACGTGCTGCCAGACTTCACCGACTTTGCGTTTCACAACAACGGTGCTGCGCAGGAAGAATATGACGCGGCGAACGGCGCGGGCGCGTTCATGAAGTTGGTGATCCCGAATCAGAATGACCGGCTCGCGAATTTCGATACGTACTTGCCGGCGTCGGCGAATCATCCGAATGCCACCGAAAGCTTCCGGCACGCGGCGGTGGCAGGGAGTCCGCAATTTGCGGACCTCGGGGTGTGGAACGTGTACATGAATCCGGATATTCCGAATCCGCAGGCGCAGTTGCAGGCGCTGATCTGCGCGAACGTCCAGAATTGTGCAGTGGATCAGGGGTTGCCGACGACAATCGCGCAATTCAAGACGCCGATGCTGCGCGACGGGGAAGATTCGCAGCCGTATTTTCACAATGGGAGTAAGGCGAAGTTCAACGATGTGATCGAGTTTTACATCAAGACGTCGGCGCTGGCGCATCAAGGCGCGTTGCGGAATGCCGCGCCGCAGTTCGGCGGAATGTCGTTGAGCGAAAGCGATGTGAATGCGCTGGTGGCGTTTTTGATGTCGCTGACGGAAGATTACGATGACGCTTGATTTCGACGTCGCTTGAGAGCGACGTTCAATCTTCGATCCAAGAAAAGGGACGCAGACAATACACTGCGCCCCTTTCAATTTTTAGATTCAATGTTTTTCAGTCGGGATCGACGGTGCGTTTGTAGCGGCGCGTGTTCTGGCGCAGCGGAGGCCACTTCGCGTTCGGCGCGGTCGTTACAGCTTGATCGAGCGACGGGCTGAAGGCAGCTGATGGGCACAGAGTCGCGGGCTGGCCGGCGATCTGCCACGAAAACATGAGGAACGAAGCCGCGGTGAGATCGATTGCAGGTTCGACGGTGCTGTAGGACTCCTGATCGTCTTTATATTTCGCGCCGTTGCCGTTGAACTTTTTGAAGACGTTCACGCCATCGGCGGGGCAAACGACCATGCCGTCGAGAAATCCTTTAGCGGCGAACGTATTGGGACCTTCGACTAACGCACCAGCGAGAATTGGAGCGCTCCCGTCGAGCGAGCCGACAATGTTGGCGACCTGATGCTGCATGCAGTCGGGGAAGACCTGGCCGTCGCCGACGATGAAACTGCTGCCCCAGGCGTTGGCGCCGAGAATGTTGCCTGCCCAGTTGTGCGACAAATTCTCGAACTTGTTCGAGCCGGTGAGCAGCGCGTACTCATTCGCCATTACGGAAAGGCCCGCGCCGTGTGTCGCTGTGTCGAATGCGGCCCACGGGAATCCGAAGCCGAAAGGATCGGACGCGGCGGTGGTCTGTGCATTCTGAAGCTCTTTCTTGATGTCCTTTACCAGATCTTTTTGCGAGACCTCAAGTCCGCTCGGGTGGCCGGCGTCGGCGATTGCGCGGAAAAGCTCGAAGTGCGCGAGGCCGCTGACGTCGTAAAGATTCAAAGTGTCGCAGGCATCGCACGGGCCGGTGATGTAGGCGTTGGCCCAATGCGCGGCGGCCTTGAGGTAGAAGTTTGGATTCGTCTGCTTCACCGCGGCCGGCAGCGGACCGTCGGCACCAGCGAGAGCGAAGTAAAGCTCGGTCGCGCCGAGTTCCATGTCGTCGCGCCATTCGGATTCGCCATAGAAATCGAACGGAGCGACCGTCAGCAAATTGCCAGTGGGATTCGTGTTTGCGAGCGCAAAAATGTGCTCTGCGGAAATCAGGCACTGATTTGCGAATGCTGGATTCGTTTTATGAAATACCTGGTAGCACCCGGCGAAATCGGCGGTCAGGCGCCCGGCAAGATTCGGGCTGATTGGCGAGCCCGCGGGTCCGGCTTGAAACACGGGGCGATTACGAATGTATTGGAGCGATGGGTCGGTGCCGCCGAGTGTGTCGTCCACTTGCGGCAAGCGCCAGACGTCGTGGTCGCTGAGAAGATTCGGGCTATCCAC
>DATAMU010000295.1:0-2921 GCA_036266605.1 Candidatus Acidiferrum sp.
CCTCCGTGTAGGGGCGCAGCCCGCTGCGCCCCAGCTTGCCCAGGCGTCAAACCTCTTCGCGATCCTGTTTTGCCTTTCAATCCACCAAAAATGTTCCAACTCTCTAACTGTCCCCCCGTACAGTTTCCCGCGCGAACAACACCTCGAATCACTGAAACTCTCCGCCGCTCCTCTCCGTAATAATAAATGTAGGGTCGAACGCGCAAAATCGCTGCTAGGTCATCGCATCGGCAGCCTGGCGTAACTCGCACAGTGTAGTGCGGCCATCCGAAACCGAGCCTGACTCGCGGCTCACGGAACGTGCGTAGCTTCCTTACTCAATCAAGGGGATTTTCATGTCTCGGCGTGGTACGGTCGTAAAACTCGCGACGAAAGCCGCAATTCTCTTCGGCGCGTTATTTCTGGTCACCGTCTTGATCGCGGCCATTCCCGCGCATCAACAAAAACCTTTCGAAGTCGTCATCACTCCAGAACAACAGCCATCCCAAGACTTGTCCGCTCCATCGCAACCATCATCCCAGTCTGCCGATGCCGGCTCCATTTCGAATAAGATCTCTAACCGAGCTTCCACGACCGTCCATCGTTTGAATCGCACTTACAAAAGTATTACTCGACCAAAATCCAATTCGGGTGTAGCATCGCCTCAGTGAAAACTACGCCCAAAGCGCCGCGAGGCGCTTTTTGCTTTTAGTGTGGCTCTTCGCTGGTAAAGATGCGCGAAATTCCGAAGCACGCACGTCCGTATCTCTCGTGGCTTCAGAGACTTGCACACTCCCATTTTCGGTAGATTCTACAAGCCACGCCGATTCAACAACTTCCACACACTTGCAAAAAAACAGGGGGGGTATACCCCCAATCCGTATAAATCCATGTAGTCCTGGAACCACACATTCAATCAGGAACGCCCGAGCAGCTCCGGACGTCGCGTGACGTACCGTCGGCTCCAGCGCAGCTCGGTCTTATCGTTGAGGATGACTTTGTACTCGCCGTGGAACCACGGGAGCATCTCGCGGATGGCATCAAGGCGGACGATGGTGCTGCGGTTGATGCGCGCGAAAAGTTTTGGGTCGAGAGTGTCCTCGATGGAATCGAGCGTGGCACGCATGGTGTGCGATTTTACCCCGCAATGCAGGATCAAATAGTTGCGTTCCGATTCGATCCACGAAATTTCCCGAACGCTCACAAAATATGCGCGAGTTTCTTCGCGGATGAGCAGCCGCTCGGGGAATCCGCGATCGCGTAAAACCTGATCGATCAACCCGCGCAAACGCTTTTCGCTGACGTCGCCGTTCTTCTGGTGCTGTTCCTGCGCTCGCCTCAACACTTCGCGAAACCGCTCTTCACCCACTGGCTTAAGCAAATAGTCGAACGCATGCACTTCAAACGCGCGCACCGCGTATTGATCGTGCGCCGTAACAAACACAAACCGCGTCGGTGCGCCGTCGCGAGAGTCGCCATTCGCCGAAATCGCGCGAACGACGTCGAACCCGTCCGCTCCCGGCATTTGCACATCGACAAAAACGAGGTCGGGCCGCTGCTTTTCGATCGCGGAAATGGCAGCTTCGGCGTTGTCCGCTTCGCCCACGACTTCGACATTCGATTCGTTACGCAGTAGGCGCAGTAGCTTCCGACGCGCAGGAGCTTCGTCGTCCACGACGAAAACTCTAAGAAGATCCGCCGTCGCCATCATTGATCTTGAGGAAGTGGCCGGAGTGTTGAAGTTCGATACGGCAAGTGCAGCGTGACTTCCGCTCCGCCGCTTGGACGATTCGCGATCGAAAAACTTTGCGCTTCACCGTAGAGCTGCGCCAGGCGATCGCGAATATTCGACAAGCCGACCCCGCGCCCAAGAACAGCGTTCGGCTCCGAAGCGCCAAGCCCAACGCCCGTGTCCGAAATCTTCAGCAGCAAACTTCCATTCTCGCGATGCACGGCGATCGAAATGTCGATCGCTTCCCCGCTGGCCTTCATTCCATGCCGCAAGGAATTCTCCAGCAACGGCTGCAAAATCAGCTGCGGCACCATCGAATCGCTTAACGCCGCATCGATCTCATACCTCACGCGCAATTTCTCCTCGTAACGTTTCTGCATCAAATCCAAATACAACCGCGTGATCTGCAACTCATCCGCCAGCGGAATTTCATGCGTCCGCGAAGCCCGCAGCGTCAATCGCAACAAATCGCTGAGCTGCGTCAGCATCACGTCCGCGGCTTTTACGTCTTCATACATCACGGAAGAAATCGTGTTCAGCGTGTTGAACAGAAAATGTGGCTGGAGTTGGAGGCGCAGATTCTCGAGCTGGGCTTCGGCGAGCTTTGTCTTTAACTGTGCCGCGGCAAGCTGTTGCGCTTGGGCGATGCGGAATTTTCGGAAGTAGTAGTAGATGCAGACGATGCTGGTGAAACCGACCAGATCGTTGGAGAGTTCCATCGGGTAGCGATAGAACATGATTCCGTAGTCGTAGGGTCCCAGTCCGATCAGAGGCGAAATAATCTGACGCGTGATCGCCATCAAGTAGGTGTGAGCAAGCGAAAACGTGACACCGGCGGCGATGTGACAGAGAACGATGGCTGCCCAGTTGAGCCGGTTTTTTCGGAAGAGATAGAGATCCGCGACCCGAATAACAAACGGCAACAAGACGAAAGCCGTGTAGACGCCGGTGATCTCTTCAAGGGCGCGGATGTCGAAGGTGCCCGGACGATTGCGGGAAAGGTCGTCGAGATAGCGGTAGCCGGTGAGCAGGATTGCGATGCCAGTGTAGACGAGGAAGAGCACCGACCAAACTTGAGCGCGAGGGAGCGGTTTTGGTTGGACCGACGGAACGAGGTCGGGAGCCACGACCAATGGTGAGCCCGCCGACGGAGGCGCCGGAACGGTGGACTCTTCGCTGCTGGGTACCTTCAGCGCCATTTCAAAGATTC
>DATAMU010000296.1:0-4476 GCA_036266605.1 Candidatus Acidiferrum sp.
CTCGAGCGCAAACGCCGTCTTCAGCTCAATCAAATCGGTCGCATCGCCGAAGGCCAGGTCGTCGATGTCGTCGAGCATCCGCCGGAAGAGCCTCCGAAATCTAAAGGCCTATTCGGCTCGCGCGCGCCCGTCGTCGTAGACAACCGCCCGCGGCATCTCGTTTCGTACAGCTACGCAATTTCTGGCGTGACTTATCACACCGCGCAAGACATCACCGGCCTCGAAAGCCAGATCAAATTCGAACGCCTCGTCACGGGCCAGCCCGCCAGCATCAAGTACGATCCCGCCAACCCCACCGATTCCATCATCGTTGCCGATGACTGGTCCGGCCTCCGCTAGCCTCGACCTCACTCTTGGCCTGCGCTATCCTTCTATCGGCGTCCCGAACCCCTCAAAATTCACCATGAAGAAGATCCTCGCCTCCATCATCACGGTCACTCTGATCATTGCGATGACTCTCGCCGCCATGTTCACCCTCGTGAGCGCGACGGTCTACGTAACCGCCATCCCGTCTCCTGCGCAACGCGCCGCAGCGGTCGGCGCCGAAATAGTCCTCGGTGTAGTACTCCTTCTCGGGACCACTTGGCTCGCCACACATCTCGCCGTCCGCATCTTCCACCACGACGAACCCATCGATCCCGGAGCGCCTCTTGTCTGATCCAAAATCGTCCGCCTCAGCCGCCGCCGCGAAACACAAAGACCGCATGGACGACCTTCGTCGCCTGAGCGCAGAAGCGGAAGCAGGTGGCGGCCCCGAGCGGCGCGAGCGCGAACACAAAGCAGGCAAACTCACCGCACGCGAACGCATCGATCTTCTCCTCGACGAAGGCACCTTCGAAGAGCTCGACAAGTTTGTTCGCCATCGCTGCGTCGATTTCGGAATGGAGGAGCAGCGACCCGCGGGCGACGGTTTTGTCACTGGCTTCGGCCGCATCGACGGCCGGCTCGTCTATGTCTTCGCGCAAGATTTCACTGTCTTCGGTGGTTCGCTGTCCGAATCCAACGCGCTTAAAATCTGCAAAATCATGGATCTCGCGATGCGTGCTGGTGCTCCTGTTATCGGCCTCAACGACTCCGGCGGCGCGCGCATTCAGGAAGGTGTCGCTTCACTCGCTGGCTACGCCGACATTTTCTTGCGCAACACGCTCGCCAGCGGCGTCGTTCCGCAAATCAGCGCCATCATGGGCCCATGCGCTGGTGGCGCCGTCTATTCGCCCGCCATCACTGATTTCATTTTCATGACGCGTGATACGTCCTACATGTTCGTCACCGGTCCCGACGTCATCAAGACCGTCACGCATGAAGAAGTCACCAAGCAGGAACTCGGCGGCGCGATGACTCACAACGCCACGAGCGGCGTCGCGCATTTTGTGTCCGCCGATGACGCCGATTGCCTCGCGATGATTCGCGAGTTGATGAGTTTTCTTCCGTCCAACAATATCGAAGATCCGCCGCGCCGCGCGTCATCCGATCCGATCGATCGTCGCGACGAAGCCCTGAACACGCTCGTCCCTGAAAATGCGCAGCAGCCCTACGACATCAAAGACGCGATCCACTCGGTCATCGACGACGGCTACTTCTTCGAAGTCCATGAACATTTCGCAAAAAATATTGTCGTCGGCTTCGCTCGCCTTGACGGCTGCCCGGTAGGAATTGTCGCCAATCAACCCGCATTTCTCGCCGGCGTTCTCGACATCAACGCCAGCATCAAAGGCGCCCGCTTTGTTCGCTTCTGCGACGCGTTCAATATTCCGCTCATCACATTCGAAGACGTCCCCGGCTTCCTTCCCGGCACCCAACAGGAATTCGGCGGCATCATCAAGCACGGCGCTAAACTCCTCTTTGCTTTCGCTGAGGCTACCGTCCCCAAAATTACTGTCATCACGCGCAAAGCGTACGGTGGCGCTTATTGCGTCATGGCGTCGAAGCACATCCGCACCGATGCCAACTTCGCCTGGCCCAACGCAGAAATCGCTGTCATGGGCCCCGAAGGCGCCGTCAATATCGTTTATAAACGCGAATTGGAAAAAGCTTCCGATTCCGAACGCGAAGCCCTACGCCAGGAAAAGATCGCCGAGTTCCGCGATCGTTTCGCGAATCCCTTCGTTGCCGCCGAGCGCGGCTACATCGACGCCGTCATCGAGCCGGCCGAAACTCGCGCCAAAATCATCACCGCGCTGCGCTCTCTCGAAAACAAGCGCGACATCAACCCCAAGAAAAAGCACGGCAACATTCCGCTCTAGCGGTTGCGCTCACTTAGTTCACCAAGTACTCCTCAAAAAACTCCACCGTCGCATAAAATTAAAAATCCCGACTCACCTTCTTTGGACACCCGTGTCCCTCATCCTCTGCAAGTCTCCCCGGCGCAATCGTCCCTTCGTGGCCGAACACGCGAGTCGCCAAACCGCCGAACAAGCCCAAAATCGATGTGATTTCCCGTCGAATTGTCATCTTCTATCCCAGCGTCAGCTACAGTTTGGCGGCTCATCCCTACACTGCGAACGATTGGACACGCAACTACCGCGTACCATCCGGCCAACCACCCACTGCGTGTTAGAATCCTCTCCGCATCGCGCTGCCGATTCCTTCATGTTCAAAAAAATCCTGATCGCCAACCGGGGAGAAATCGCAGTCCGCATCCTTCGCGCCTGCCGTGAACTCGGCATCCGCTCCGTCGCCGTCTTCAGCGATGTCGATCGCAAATCACTCCATGTCCGTCTCGCCGACGAGGCCTATCCCATCGGCCCAGCCGCCGCGCGCGAAAGCTATCTCAACATCGACAAAATCATCGCCGTCGCCCGCAAATCCGGCGCCGACGCCATCCATCCCGGCTACGGGTTCCTCGCTGAAAACGCTGCTCTCCCGCGCGCCTGCACCGACGCAGGAATCACCTTCATCGGCCCCACCGCGCAGGCCATGGAAGCTCTCGGCGCCAAAACTGCCGGCCGCCAAATCGCGCGCCGTTCCGAAGTCCCCACCGTTCCTGGCACCAACGATCCCATCGAAAAGCCCGACGAAGCTCACGCTCTCGCTCAATCGATGGGTTTTCCCGTTCTCCTCAAAGCGGTCGCCGGTGGCGGCGGCAAAGGCATGCGCCTCGTCCGCACCAGCGCTGAGTTCTCATCCGCCTATCGCGACGCGAGTTCCGAAGCGCTCAACGCCTTCGGCGACCCGCGCCTCTATCTCGAAAAATATTTAGAGAAGCCCCACCACGTAGAAATTCAGATTCTCGCCGACCATCACGGCCGCGTCGTCTCTCTCGGCGAACGCGAATGCTCCGTCCAGCGCCGTCATCAAAAAGTGATCGAAGAAGCCCCGTCTCCGATCATGACTCCCGACCTCCGCAAAAAAATGGGTGAAGCCGCTGTGCGTCTCGCGCGCGCCGGCGGATACACCAACGCGGGCACCGTCGAATTTCTCGTCGACTCAAATCTCGATTTTTATTTCTTGGAAGTGAACACGCGTTTGCAAGTCGAGCATCCCGTCACCGAACAAGTCACCGGCCTCGACCTCGTCAAGCTTCAAATCGCCATCGCCGCAGGCCATCGTCTCCCGTTCGCATGGGAAACCATCACGCCGCGCGGCAACGCCATGGAAGTCCGCCTCTACGCCGAAGATCCCGACAATAATTTTTTCCCGTCGCCCGGAAAAATCTTGTCGCGTCAGGTTCCCGCCGGTCCCGGCATTCGCCTCGACGACGGCGTCTACGAAGGTTGGACCGTCCCCAACGATTACGACCCGCTCCTCGCCAAGTTAATCGCCTGGGGCAACAGCCGCGAAGAAACCATCGCCCGTCTCCGTCGCGCCCTCGAAGAATCCACGGTTTCCGGCATCAAAACCAACGTCGGACTCTTCCGCCGCCTGCTCTGCGAACCCGATTTTCTGCGCGGCGACGTTCACACCAAATGGCTCGACGAACTCCTCGCGAGCGATCAAGCGGCAAAATCGGCCGGAGCAAAGCCACCGGCAGGCAAGCCCGCAATAAATAAAGGTGCGTCTTCATCCGCGCCGGCTGCGAATCCCGACGCGCGGCCTGCCACCGCAACCTCGGTTACTTCGAATTCCGCCCCCGACGCATCGACTACCGATTCCGATGCCGCCGCGATCGCCGCTGCACTTTGGCAAGCTGGCGAAGCGACAAAAAATTCCGTGCCGGCTAACACTGCGCCCGAGGCGCCACAAAATTCCCGATGGAAACTCGAAGGCCGGCGCGCCCAACTGGATCGCACGCCATGAAGTACGAAGTCCACATCTCCGGCAAAACCCGCACCGTCGAACTCACTCGCGACGGCGCCCGTTGGCAAATCTCTCTCGACGGCACTTCAACCGATGTCGACGCGATCGAAATCGCCCCTGGCATCTTCTCCGTCCTTCTAAACGGCGAGTCCCACGAAATCCGTGTCGCCCCCAATCCCGACGGCACGCTCACCATCCATGACGGCCCCAACGAATTCAAAGCCCAAGTCGCCGACCCTC
>DATAMU010000297.1:0-1658 GCA_036266605.1 Candidatus Acidiferrum sp.
CGTCACACATGCAGCTCCGAATGGATCTGGCTCCCGCTCGCCGCTTACTTCATCCTCGCCCTCATCCACCAGCGCGTCATCCGCGCACGCACTCGCGCGGAAACCGCCGTCGCCATGTACCGCCGCGGCATCGCGCGTATCGAAGATCGCTGGGCCGGCACCGGGCAGGCCGGCGACAGATTCCGGGACCCCGCGCATGTTTACGCCGACGATCTCGATCTCTTCGGCCGCGGCTGCCTCTTCGAATTGCTCTCCACCGCGCGGCTCCCCATGGGTGAAAACCAGCTCGCGCGCTGGCTGAAATCACCATCCAAGCGCGCCGAAATTCTCGAACGCCAGAGACTCGTCGGCGAACTTCGCGACAAGCTCGATTTGCAGCGCGACCTCGCGGTCATGGGCGAAGAACTCCGCGCGCGCCTGAATCCCGAATCGCTCGTCGCCTGGGCCGAAGGCAAACGCGAGATGCCTGGTGTCGCCTGGCACTTCGCCGCAATTTTCCTCGCCCTCGCTTTTGTCGCCACGTTCGCTTTGTCGATCGCCGAACTCAACTCCTGGCCGGTCTTGTGCGTCCTCGTTCTCGAAATTATTTTCCGCCGCGCACTCTATCACCGCGCACACCACGTCAATGAGGGCGTTTCCTGCAACGCCGAAGGCTTGGTACTTTTCGCGGATGTCTTGCAAAGATTGGAGCGCGAGTCCTTCGCGTCAACGCGACTCCAGTCACTGATGGCGCAGCTCAATCGCGGCGGTGCAACCGCCAGCCGCTCGATTCGACTTCTCGCGCAAATTGAATACTGGATCGACGCGCATCACAGCCTGATCGGCCACATTCTCGAACTTCCGCTTTTGTATTCCGTTCAGGTCGCATTCGTTGCGGAATGGTGGCGCCGCCGCCACGGAGTCCGCATGCGCGCCAGCGTCGAGGTCGTCGGCGAAATCGAAGCGCTCATTTCGCTCGCGACGTATTCCTACGAACATCCCGCCGATCCGTTTCCCGAATTCCCAGAGGCATTGCCCGCAGACAACCGCGCTACCGGTACACCGAATCCTCTCTTCGACGGCGTCGAACTAGGCCATCCTCTACTCTCCGCCGATAAATGCGTCCGAAACTCCGTTCGCCTCGACGATTCCACGCGCGTCCTCCTCGTCAGCGGCTCCAACATGTCCGGCAAGAGCACATTGCTTCGCGCCGTCGGCATCAACACCGTTCTCGCCATGGCCGGAGCGCCGGTCCGCGCGAAATCCCTTCGCCTCCGCCCGTTGCAAGTCGGCACGCGAATTCACAGCAGCGACTCACTGCAAGAAGGCCGCTCCACTTTCTTCGCCGAAATCCTCCACATTCGCAGAGTCTTCGACCTCGCCGGCTCCAAGTCGACGCAAGACGGGAATAGCGCCGCGACCACGACCGAGCAAGAGCCGCGAACTCTGCTGTTTCTTTTCGACGAGTTGTTGGAAGGCACAAATTCAAAAGACCGCCGCATCGGCGCCGAACGCCTCATCCAAGGTCTCCTACAGCGCGGCGCGATCGGCATCGTTACAACCCACGATCTCGCCCTCACTGAAATCACGCCCGCCGTCGGCCAAGTCATCCGCAACGTCCACTTCGAAGATCAGGTCGAAGGCAACGAAATGCGCTTCGACTACCAACTCCGCGAAGG
>DATAMU010000298.1:0-4241 GCA_036266605.1 Candidatus Acidiferrum sp.
AACCGGCGACCTTCTTGTGGACCTCGACCAGAATCACAATCCGGTGTGGGTGTGGTCAACGTTCGGTCATCTCGATCCCACCCGTCTTCCGCTCAGCCCCACCGATTGGACGCACACCAATGCCGTCGTCTATACGCCTGACGACCACAACCTGATGATTTCGATGCGCAATCAGGACTGGGTGCTGAAAATCGATTACAACGACGGCGCCGGCACCGGAAACGTTCTCTGGAAGCTCGGTTACCAGGGCGATTTCACGTTGATCCAGAATGGCGCTCCGACGACTGACCCATCGCTTTGGTTTTACGGCCAGCACGACATCAACGTTGTCAGCCAAAAGAGCGCCGGCGTTTTCAGCGTCACGCTGTTCGACGATGGGAACAACCGCGTCCTCAACAACAACAACGACAACACCAGCATTTGCGGCACGGGCCCAGTAGCGCCGCAGTGCTCGAGCGCCGCGCCGATCCTGGAGCTCGACGAAACGGCGAAGACAGCGACAATTCAGTTTCGCTCTCTGCCGCCGACTTACCCCTCAAGCCCGTTGGTGGAATTCGCCGCTTTCGGCGGTTCAGCGCGCGTCTTGACGAACAACAACCTCGAGTACGATCTCTGCGGACTAGCGGCGGTCGGAACACAGAATCTGAACAACATGTCGGACATTCTTGAGGTCGCCCAGCCTTCGGGGGATATTGCGTGGCGCATGCAGTTGAGCGGCAACTACGCCTACCGCTCTTTCCGGATACCGAGCTTGTATCCAGGCGTGCAGTGGTGAGTTGATCTCGGCGCAACTCTCGATTGATTAAAGCGGAGATTACTTCGACGGCGGCGCGGGATTCCCTGCGCCCCCATCGAGAAATTGCACGTAGTAGCCCGTGTCGCTGATGGCTTTCCACTTATCGGTGATCAGCGGCGGCCCGATCACGACGAGCGCTTTGATCCCGTTCTCGCGAAATCGATCGGCGATCTCATTTCGTTTTTCTGGCGCTGCGGTCCAATAGGAATACATATCTTCGATTGGGATGTCGCCGGTAACGCGTAAATGGCTGAGATGCGCCCAATAATAAGCAATGGTCGTATGCCCCAGGAAGGCGACCTCATCGCCTGGCTTCAAGCCCATTCCGAGTAGCGACTCGCCGATTTCAAACGATTCATTTCGCTGCTTATGCAGGCATTCGACAAAATTATCGAACCCGCCTTTGAGCACGGCCACGCCGGAGGTAATCGAGATCGCCAGCACCACCGCGACGCCCAGGCTGCGAGCGCCGTTGACATCAATACGCGGCCAATCGACGGCGACGAACAACACGAGCCAGATGATCGTTATCCAGACTGCGGCATAGCGCGGCTCGACGAGCACGAGGCTGTACAGCGCCAGCGTGACGACCGGCGGGAACCAGATAAACCACAACAGTTTTAGCCTCGTCCACGTCCGCTTCCACGCGGCTGCGAAAAGAGCGAGCACGAGCCAACCCGCGACCCACTGCTTTTCGGTCGAGAGCATGTGGAAGAAAGACGCCACCGCGCGCGCGACGGCGTGAAGCTGCTCATGTAAATCGAAACGCGGCGCTCTCCCGGTCCACCAGTAACTTGGGTCGTACAAGGCCGGATACGTCGCGAACGAGTACGGCGTCTTGTAGACGTAGGACGGAGGGTCATCCGTCAGCTGTTGCGGTGAGTGGTGTGGCATATCCGTCGCGCTACCGAGCTCCATGGCCTCTCGGGTGAGGCGATTCACCGAATCTGTCTTGTGTTCGTCGGCATGAAGGACTTCGTGGATGTAGGCGACTTTTCCCGTTTCACCGAAGGTCAAGTGCCCCGTCGCGTGAGAGAGTGCGAGCGCGAAAGGCATGCTGATGACCAAGAAGCCTGCGAACGTCGCGAGGGCGCGCAGATCAGGTTTCTTGAGTTCTCCGCGAGCGAAAGCGACAGCGAAGAGGAAGACAAAAGACAGCGGGAACATCACCCCTTTGATGAGATATGCAACGCCAAGAACAATGCCGAGCGTCGCGTAGCGCGCCCATCCGCGCTGGGAGATCCTAAGGTCGATCAAGATTCCGGTCGCGAGAAACACCAGCGCCGCCAGGCCCATGTCGGGTGTGTCGTTTGAAAGAGTGATGATTCGCAGCGTGCACACGGCGAAGGCCGTGTAGCCGAGCAGCCACCACGCCCAAGCGGGGCGTGCAGACTCGTCGTTCAGTTCGGGGAATAGGGAATCGACGAGCGCGAGCAAACGGTCTAGGAAAAACTCAAACGCAACCAGCGCCAAGGCGAACAGGACAAAATTAAGCAGATGGAGAAATGTAGATTGCCAATAGGGAGATGGCCGGGCAATCGTTTCAATGATGGCCAGCAGCCACGAATAGAGCGGGCTCCAGTAAGCGTTGATCGCGTGCGCCCAATCACGACGACCGTACGCGTTCGCCACATCGAGATAATTCACTCCGTCAGGATCGATGTAAAAGCGGCCGGACCAAGCTTGCAGAAATCCTAACGCGAGAATCACAGTGCGGAAGAACATCTTCATGCGAGGAAGAGAATCCTTCATCGCGGGTTGTGACCGAAAGTGTCGATCGAAATCGCGGGCGATGTTTTCATTGTGAAATTAGAGTGCTTCAATCCGTCGCGGCGCCAAAGTGGCATTTCTCTGCGGGTAGACACTTGGTGAATAGGAAGTGGCGGCTTACTTTTTTCGCGCTTTGTTCTGAGGCTTCCTTCGGGCTTTCTTTCGCGCGCGGTCGAGCATGTGTTTTACGGTGAACTGAATTCGCTTGTCGCGCGTTTTGGACTGCTTTGCTTTGTCGATCCAGCCCACAATGTGGCGTCGCAGAGATGGTGTGATTCGGTTGAAGGCTGCCAGGGCTCTCGGCGTCGCAGCAAGTTCTGCCGCCAGATCGGGCGGAACGACGGCCTCACGCGGCTCTCGATCGAGCAGCATCGTCACCTCGACCGCCGCACCCGCGTCGATCTGCAGCTTGCGCCAAATCTTGCTGTTGAGATGAAATCGATAGTTGCCGCCGCCTCGCGGCACGAGCGTGTTTTCGAACGCGAGCCCGTCGATCCATCCGCGTACCGGGATGTGTTTGGGATTTCCGCCGGCTTCTTTCTTCACCGCTTTTGAAATGTCGCGAGGCACGTCGACGCACCGCATGATCCAGATTTTCTGGATCTTCGCAACGAAGACGTATGGATTTTCTTCCGAAGACATTTTGTGTGCTGTTCCGGTCGATGAGATGAACCGAGCTATTGAGGCCGCGTATAGTGCGCCACGTTCGGGGGTATCGGCGCATCCCGATTCCCACGCGGATCGCGCAGCGGCTCGCCGGGAGTCCACTTGAACGGTAGCACTCCCGTCCAGTTCGAGCCTTCGTATTCCTCGGCATCATTGACCGCAAATCCGGTGCGCACTTTTGCGGACGCCTCGACGAGGGGAACCGCGACCACCATCGTCCCCTTCAGCTCCTGCTCCGTCGGTGGACGCACTTGCGCCCAGCGGCCCTTCAGCACGTACTCGACAAAATCGCGCATCGCTGCAAGTTTCGCGTCGTGCCCTTCGATCACTTCCGCTTTTCCCATCACGACAACTGAGCGATAGTTCACGGAGTGCCCCGTCGCCGTCGGCGAAAAAACAATCCCATCGAGCAGCGTCACGTTGATCGTGAACGGCGCGCCGCTCACCAAAGTTTTCATCAATCGGCTCGCCGTCGAGCCATGAAGATAAAGTTTGTCTCCGACCCGCACATAATTTGTCGGCACCACGATCGGCAATCCATCGGCGATGAACGCGATCGAGCAGACGAACGCCTGATCGAGAATCGAGTAGACGAGTTCGCGGTCGTAAGACCCGCGATCGGGTTTGCGCGTGACGCGCGTGCGTTCAGTGTGCGGAAAATCCGTGGGCGGAACCGGCTTGTTCGTGTTCATACGCGAGAGCCTAGCGTGCACCGCCCCGCCCAGCAAGCGCCAATTTGCCGCGTTTGCGTGCTCTACTTCGACGCGGCTCCGGCACTAGTTGCGGCGCCGCGAACGACGCGCAGTCCGATGTACGCCGGCGCCGCCTCGTGTGCCGCGCGCGAATCTGTCGGCTGATCCGCGCTGCCGCCCAGTGCTTTGCCTTTGCCCTCGCTCGCAATCACCCACTCAGCCACGTTCCCGCCGAGATCGAAGATCAACTCCTCGCTGTCTTTGCCGGCTCCAGCGAAGCTCCCGACGGGCTTCAGCAACGGCGCATTGCCGCTGAG
>DATAMU010000299.1:0-11254 GCA_036266605.1 Candidatus Acidiferrum sp.
CCGAGGGTGTCGCGTCGGGCGATCCGGACAGCCACAGCGTACTACTGTGGACGCGGCGCGCGCCGATCGATGATGCGTTCATCGACAAGTTGCACGTCGAGGTGGCGGAAGATGAAAAATTTGAGCGCGTCGTGGCGAGCACGGATGCGCCAATCGGGAAAGACGCGGATTGGACGTGCCGCGTGCTTGTCGGCGGATTGAAGCCTGCTCACGTGTATTGGTATCGCTTCACCGACAAGCTAGGCGAAGGCAGCCGCATCGGGCGAACGATCACCGCGCCGGAAGAGTCGGATACGAGGCCGGTGAAATTTGTGTTTGTGAGCTGCCAGAACGCGAATCAAGGCGCGCAGAACGCCTATCGGCGCATGATCTTCGAAGACAAGCAAGCTCCTGCTGCGGACCAGATCGGATTCATCCTGCATCTCGGCGATTTCATTTACGAACTCGTTTGGTATCCGGAAGATCGCCCGCAAGGAATGTACGATCGGAAAATTTTCGACGTCGCACGCTATCCGGACGGCGAAAAGCATGAGGATTTTCACATCCCGACCACGGTGGAAGGCTATCGTGCTGTTTATCGCGGCTATTTGAAAGACCCAGACTTACAAGACGCGCGTGCGCGTTGGCCGTTCGTTAACATGTGGGACAACCACGAATTCAGCTGGCTCGGCTGGCAATCGTTTCAAATCTTCGAAGGCAAGACGCACCCGGCTCAAACGCGAAAAGTGGCCGCGATGCAGGCGTTCTTTGAGTATCAGCCGGCGCGCATGTCGCGGCCGAGTTCGACGTCTCTGGAGAAATTCGAGCCACCGCATGTCGTGGACACACCGGTGACTTCGTTCGACGATCACGGCCTCGGCACGGAGCCGAACAATCTCACTGCCCTGCGCAGCCTGAAAGGCTATCGCGCGATTCGCTACGGCAAAAACATGGAGTTGATCGTCACCGATCAACGCACATTTCGTTCGGAAGACCCTATGGGCATGGCCGAGTCGAACGCGTTTTCGAGCGACGACTTTCCGGCGTTCGTGCCGCAAGAAGCGATGGAAATCCTCGACGCGGGTCGAACGTGGAACGGTGGCAAGCCTCCTGCGACGATTCGTTACGGCGCTACAGACGTGCCGAATTTCTTCAAAGACCGCCCCGCACAAACGATTCTAGGATTCGAACAGAAGGCGTGGTTCCTGGAAAGGCTGCGCGCCTCTCAGGCGACCTGGAAGATTTGGGGCAACACGACAGCGACGCTCGACATGCGCGCCGATCCGCAGAATCTTCCCGCTGGCGTTGGCAAGCCGTGGCCGGGCGCCGGGTACGCGGGTTTCGGCGGCGGCGATCACAGCTCTGCATACATCGAACGCGCGGAGATCTACGATTTCGTCCGCGATCATCAAATCACCGGATTCGCCACAGTTGCCGGCGATCGCCACAGCTTCTGGGCGGGCTACGCCGCAAAGGCACTGCCCCCAGCGAAATTCGAACCGGTGGGAATCGCATTCGTGACAGGATCGATCTCAGCGCCAGGAATGGTAGAAGCAATCGAATACAAGTTCCCGAAAGACCATCCGATGCGCCCGCTCTTCCTCGGACAAGCGGCAGGTGACGCGAAGCCGCAGCCGACCGTCAACATGTTGCTCAAGCACGGCGTGAAATCCTGTCTCGAATACTCAAAAACCGGCGACATCGCCGCCGCACATGCTGTGTCGAATCCCAACAACGCGCCTCATGTCTCATTCGTAGACATGGGCGGCCACGGATATTCCGTCGTGCGCGTGACAAACGATGCGATCGAGACGGAATTCGTCTGCATTCCGCGCCCGATCGAGCGCAGCGCCACCGACGACGGCGGTCCGCTACGCTATCGCGCACGCTTTCGCACAGTGATGTGGAAGCACGGCGAAGCGCCAAAGATGGAAGCGAAGGTGGTAGAGGGCGAGAACGAAGCGCGGTTTTCCATCTAACCGGGCCAAAACAGAACCGCTCCGGCGATTAAGACGCCGCTAAGATAAGCAGCGTCGCGTCATCATGCCAGCGATTCGCGCAGAAATCGCCCGCGCTCGCGAGAATTTGCGTCTGAAGATGTTGCGCTGACGCAGCTCGATGTTCGCTCAAAACGTCGATCAGACGAGCATCGCCGAATTCCTCATCTTCACCATTCGCTGCTTCGGTCACGCCATCGGTATACAGCACCAGCCGATCGCCCGATTGCAAACGCACCGACCCATTGTGAAAAGTCTGATTCGGAAAGGCGCCGAGAACGATCCCGCCTTCGGTCAATCGTTCATGAGAGCCATCGCGATGCATCACCACCGGCGGATTGTGTCCCGCATTCGCATAGCGCAGAGTCCCGTTGCTGCCGTCGAGCTGCGCATAGAAAAATGTGATGAAGCGATCGTTCGCCATATTCCGGCACAGCAACAGATTCAGTCGCGTGCAAAGATCGGCCGGCGCGATATCCGGAGACGCGAGACCTCGGACCGCCGCCTGCAAATTCGACATCAGCAGCGCCGCCGGCATTCCCTTCCCCGCGACGTCCGCAATGCAAATACCCAGGGCGTTGTGCTCGAACGACAGCACGTCGAAATAATCTCCGCCGACTACACGCGCCGATTGCCACGCGCTCGCGATCTCGTATCCAGCGAGCTGCGGAATCTCCTTCGGCAAAAAGCCTTCCTGAATGGCACGCGCTTCGGCGACTTCGTGCTCATGCTGTTGGACTCGCGACGCCAACTCGCGATGCGCCTCATTCGCGCGCACCGCATTCTTCGCCAGAGCACGGCGTTCTCGTCCTATCGCCGCCTGCCTTTCAAGGCTGGCCAACAGCTTCGCATTCGACCACGGCTTCTCGACGAAATCGGTCACGCCGCGCTGCATCGCCTCCACCGCCAGTCCAACCGTCGCCCAGCCCGTCATCACAACGATCGGCGGAATATTCTCGATTGCATTCAGGTGTGAAAGCAGATCAAGCCCTTCTTGCCCCGAAGTCGTGTCGCGCGCGTAATTTAGATCCATCAACACGAGATCGAACTCGCGATCCGCCACTGCCTCTAGAAGTTCGGCGGGCGAGGACACGGTCTCCGTCGCGTATCCATTCCCTTTTAAAAGCAAGCGAAGTGCGAGGAGAACGTCGGGTTGATCGTCGGCGATCAAAATGCGCGTCTGCATCGTTTTGGTATCGCGAGACAGTTCTGCTGCTGCTGCCATGATACAGGTAGCTCCGTTCAGCCCAAAATTCCGGCTGAAATATCTAGGCAGGCCGGCGGCCACACTGTTTTGGACGTAACGCGTTGTTTTGATGGAGATTGACTCACGAAGGTTATTTCCAAAAAGGGGCGCTTGCCCATCTATGGGAATGAAAATCCCGATTTCGGACACGTGTTCGTTTGCGGTGCATGGCATCGCCTGCCTTGTGACGTCGAACGGAAATCGGTGAGACGTTAGCTTTCGCGAACTTGAATCACGGCAGCTCCCTCGATCGCATCGGATTTCAGCGAATTGAGCGCTCGGTTGGCTTCAGCCAGCGGAAAAAGTTTCACGTGGCTCCGAATTGGAATTTCCGCAGCGATCCGCAAGAAATCTTCCCCGTCCTGCCGCGTATTGTTGGCGACGCTCCGCACGATACGCTCTTGATACAGCAGATCGTAACTGAAGCTCGGGATCGGACTCATGTGTATGCCACCCAGGACCACCGAACCGCCCTTGCGCAGAACTTTCAGCGCCGCGGGCACGATTTCCCCTGCGGGCGCGAAGACGATCGCGGCATCGAGCTGTTGTGGCGGAGTGTCGAATGTGTCGCCCGCCCATTTCGCGCCGAGTTCCAGTGCAAGCCGCTGGTGTCGTTCGTCTCGCGTCAGCGCATAGACCTCGGCTTTCCAGTGCTGCGCAACCTGAATTGCAAGATGCGCCGCCGCCCCGAATCCATAAAAACCGAGCCGATCGCCCGCTTTCACGTTCGCAAGCCGGAGCGACCGAAATCCGATGATTCCGGCGCAAAGCAAGGGCGCGGCTTGCTGGTCGGTGAAATTCGCCGGAATGGCATAGACGAAATTCTCATCGGCAACGACATATTCGGCGTAGCCGCCATCCACCGTGTACCCGGTAAACGTCGGCGCGTCGCAAAGATTTTCGGCGCCGTCGCGGCAGTATTGGCATTTGCCATCCGTGTGATGCAGCCAGGCGGCGCCGACGCGATCGCCGACCTTGAATTTATGATGCGCATTTGAACTCGAACCCGAGCCAAATGACTGAATCGTGCCGACAATCTGGTGTCCCGGAATTACCGGCGATTTGCGCTGCGGTAATTCTCCTTCGACAACGTGCAGATCCGTGCGACAAACGCCGCAATGCGACACGCGAATCAAAATTTCGCCGGGGCCCGGAGTCGGCGTAGGCACATCGGAGTACCTGAGCGGATTGGTGTTTACAGGTGCTGGCTTGCTGAGCAGTGCGGCTTTCATTTTCGTGAGTTCCGTTTTTTAACTTGTGCTGAACTTTAAATCTTAACCGTTGCGCATCCGCGAAAGTGCCAGTTTCGCTGCGTGATACCCGCACATCCCGTGAACGCCACCGCCCGGCGGCGTGGACGATGAGCAGAGATAAAGCTTCCGCGATGTAGTCGCGTAGTGGCGCGCCGTCGGGCGAAACAGAAATTGGCCGGCATCCATCGCGCCGCCGTTAATGTCGCCGCCGATCAGGTTCGCATCCATCGATTCCAGCGCAGCGGGAGAAAGAACGTGACGGGCCAGAACGCAATCGCGAAATCCTGGCGCGAAGCGTTCGATCTGATTCTCGATTCTTGCGACCATATCGACCGTCGATCCATGCGGAACATGGCAATAAGCCCAGGCTGTGTGCTTCCCTGCCGGCGCGCGGCTTGGATCGAAAAGGCTCGGCTGCGCAAGAAGAACGAAAGGACGTTCGGCGTGATCTCCACGGCGAACGGCAGATTCGGAAGCCGTGATTTCCTCCGCGGTCCCTCCGAGATGCACCGTCGCGGCACGCAAGCAGTCTGGCGCTTTCCACGGAATCGGATTTGAAAGCGCGTAATCCACTTTAAAGACGGCCATGCCGTATCGAAATCTTTCCAATTTCGATCGAAACGCGTCGGATAACTTCGCATCGGACAAACGAAGCAACTGTCGCGGGGTGCCATCGCACAACGTGAGATCGGGTGCGTCGCTAAGCTTCTCGATTTTCGAGGATGTATGAACGCGCCCGCCGAGCGATTCAAGATGCGCTATCAACGCATTCGTGATTGCTTGCGCTCCCCCGCGAGGAATCGGCCAGCCGACCGCATGAGCCGCTGCGCCGAGTAACGTTCCGAATGCCGCGCTCAGTGGCTCATCTAGGCTCAGAAACGAATGCGCGGCCAACCCTGCGAACAAAGCCTTCGCACGGCCATCCCGAAAACAAAAGTTGGCGACCGTGTTTGCCGGAGGCAGGCCCGCCAACCCGAACCGCGCGAGCAAAAACGGATGCCGCGTCAAAAAATGAATCGGCGCGAGAACCTCCAGCGCCAGCGCCTTCCAGTTTCGTGCGAACGGCTCCATCAGCCGCCGCCAAGCTCTTGCGTCGCGGCCAAGCGTGTCCTGTATCTTCGCAAAATCGCGATCGAGCAAAACCGCAGTGCCATCATCCAGCGGATGTGCCAGCGCGGACGGCGAATGGATCCATTCGAGCCCATGATTCGCGAGCGGAAGCGTCGAGAAAAACGGTGATCCCGCCGCGAGCGGATGAACTGCGGAACCAAAGTCGTGACGGAAACCCGGCAGAGTAAGTTCGAGCGTCCGCGCGGCACCGCCCGCGATCTCCTCCGCTTCAAAAACATCCACGCGCAATCCCGCCTGCGCGAGAACAATCGCCGCAGAAAGTCCGTTCGGCCCGGCGCCGACGACCGTAGCCCGTCGATTCGCGTTTTGCGAAGCCTCACTCAATCCCGTCCGCCTATCCGCTCCGTGTCCTCTGCGAACTCTGCGGTGAACATCTTTCTTTGCCGCTAATGCACAACCGAATCTCCCTCAGTCGCGCGGAGCCATCGCCGACGGCCACTCCAACACAGTCAGTTTGCCATTCGCCTGCCGCTCCAACGTCGGAGCGTAGAGCCCGAGCAGCTGCCGCGTCCACCAAATGCCTTGCGTGCGTTTTGCCTCGCGCGTACTGAACCAGTATTGCCAAACGATTGCGCGCACGATGCGTGGCGGCTGCTGCGGAAATGGATTCGACTTGAACAACGCCACAACATCGGGACTTCCCGCAAGCAACCGCTCTTCCGTGCGCACAACGATCGGGTCGGATCGCCAATCGCTCAATGACGCAAACCAAAGATTCCAATCAAAGCGCGGCTGATACGGAGCGTAAATCCGTGGCGCTTCGTGCACATCTTGCGGCTTGTTCCGAAATTGGTAGGTCGTCCAGTTCTGCCCGTCCATCGAGCCTTGAAATTCGATTTCGTAACGCCCGCGCGTCATTCGCGCGAAGAGCCCGTAGCGATCTGCGATGCGAAATGGTTCGAGCGCCATGACGGGCCCTGTCGGCAGCGGAGCCGAACGCCAAACCATCAACACCAGCATCGTCGTGCTCGCATAGAAAAGCCACGCGAACATCACGCAAGTGAGTGTGAGCTGAAAATTCGCAAGCTGGTGGCGCAATGTACCGCCGGCTTGTCCTGAGCCTCGAAAGGCGCCCTTGCCGGCGGTTTCTCCAACTCCATCGCCAACTTCGCCATCCCCTTCTAATAGTCCAGCCGCCGAGTCGCTGCTCTCTCCTCTTTCTCCAGCGTCACTCGAAATCGCAGGTGCCCACTGCGCACTCCATCGCGCCGGCACAAATCGCAGAATAAACCGGTCATCTAACAGAAAAATCCCAAGCGCGAGCACCAAATAATTCAGAAACGTATAGTTCGCCGACAGAATCACACCGATCTGCCACGGCGTCACAATGAAAAAGCAAACAATGCGCCAGCGGCGCGGCAAGAACAGCATGAACACCAACACAAGTTCGAGTGCGAGCGTGCCAAACGCCGTCGCCGCGTGAAACCAGTGCGGCAAATGCTGCATATACCAGCCGATCCACGTCGGCAGCGGCCCATTCTGGTAATACTCGTCCATCGCGGTAAAGTGCCGCCACTCCGGATCGCCACTGGCGATTTTTGCGACGCCTGATTCGAAATAGATCCGAAACCATTCCCATAACAGCAGAAAAATGCCCGCGCGAATCGGCGGCTGTGATTCTCCTAAACCCGGACGAAGCCCCATCGGCGCGAGAAACAGCACGATAAATCCAGCCTCGAGCAGCATTCCGTCGGACTGATAGCCAGAAAATTCGCCCGACGCCGCGACAAAAGAAAGAAAGCCGATGAAGCAAACAAACAGCGACACACGCGGAAAAAGATTAAAAATCACTAGCAGCGACGCCGCGAGCCCAATCCAGCAAACCGCCATTAACATGTGCGAACTGGCTGAAAACCAGAAGACTGTCGGCGCATACCAAAAACGCCCAGCGGCGGCCGACTTCGCGACAGCTTCCAGGTACTCCGATGCCGGCAAAACTCCGTCGGGACCGATGAGCCCGCGAATCTGAAAGAGCAACGAGAAAAACGCAGAAAAATAAATCAGCCCGATGGCACGCAAAAACAGCCACCGCGGCAAAAACTGATTCGTCGCGCCCCGTCGCGGGTCAAACAGCCATCGAATCACCCGCGCTGGACCGCTATCGTTCATCTTCAACTGGCTCCGATTTCCGTTCACGTTAAATTCATCGCAGTGGACAAACTCTACGGCTGCTTTGCCGCATCATTCCTGCTATCAGATGAATCTTATGAGAGCATACCGACCTTGGGAGAAAATTGGATGCCTTACCTGCCCATCGAAGACTACGGGATTATCGGAAATCTAAGGACGGTCGCGCTGGTTGGCATCAATGGCTCGATCGACTGGTATTGCTCGCCGAATTTCGACTCGCCCAGCGTGTTCGGCGCGATTCTCGACGACAACAAAGGCGGCCGCTTTCAGATCGCTCCCATCGCCGACAAGGTCCGCCGCAAACAGTTTTACTGGCCATCGACGAACATTCTCGTCACGCGCTTCTCGCACGAAGACGGCATCGCCGAACTCGTCGATTTCATGCCCGTAGGATTCGCCGACGACTCCCCTTCTTACCATCAACTCCACCGCACCGTTCGATGCGTGCGCGGCACGGTCAGGCTCGGCATGATCTGCAAGCCTGCCCTCGACTACGGCCGCGCGCCGCACGAAGCGCAGATTCGCGACGGCGCCGCGACCTTTAACGCAGGAGGCGGCAAAGATCATTTCAGCCTCGCCGCTGACGTCCCTCTCAAATTTCAAGACGGCGGTGGCGTTTCCGCCGACTTCGTTCTCGAAGAGGGCCAAACAAAAACATTCGTCTTTCAGAACGACGACGGCGCTGGCAAGCCGGCGGCGATCAGTAGTTCCGAGGGCGAAGCGCAAGAGACCTTCGAACGTACCGTTAAATTCTGGCAAGACTGGCTTTCGAGTTGCACCTATCGCGGACGGTGGCGCGAACGCGTCGAACGCTCCGCGCTTGCGTTGAAGTTGCTGACGTACGAACCGACAGGCGCCATCGTCGCTGCGCCGACCACCAGCCTGCCCGAAGTTATCGGAGGCTCGCGCAATTGGGACTATCGCTACGCCTGGGTGCGCGACGCGGCATTCACCGTCTACGCATTCGTCCGCCTCGGTTTCACCAGCGAAGCCGCAGGCTTCGTGAACTGGCTCCAAAATTACGTCGCGAAACATTCGCACACGGGAGAGCAGCTTCCCACCGTCTTCACTATTTACGGTGAGCAAGTCCCCGACGAAGTCACGCTCGATCACTGGGAAGGCTACATGGGCTCGGGCCCAGTGCGCGTCGGCAACGCGGCCAACAAGCAATACCAGTCCGACATCTACGGCGAGTTGATGGACTCGCTCTATCTCTACAACAAACACGTCGGCCCGATTAACTACGATTTCTGGGTTCGCATTCGCCGCCGCCTCGACTGGATTTGCGACAACTGGCAACTCCCCGACGAAGGCATCTGGGAAATGCGCAGTGGCAAACAGAATTTCGTCTACTCAAAATTGATGAACTGGGTCGCGCTCGATCGCGGCGTCCGCCTCGCCGACAAGCGTTCGTTCCCCGGCCATCGAGAACGCTGGCTCACCGAACGCGACGCGATCTATGAAGAAGTGATGTCCAAGGGATGGAACGAAAAGCGCAAAGCCTTCACGCAATATTATGGAAGCGATGATCTCGATGCTGGTGCGCTGATCATGCCGCTGGTGTTTTTTATGGCGCCTTCCGATCCACGCATGATTTCGACAATCCAAGCGATTCTGAAAGATCCCCGCGACGGCGGCCTCGTGAGCGATGGACTTGTGTATCGCTACCCGCCTCAGCCGCGAGTTGACGGATTGCCGGGAGAAGAAGGCACATTCAACATGTGCTCATTCTGGCTGGTCGAAGCGCTGACCCGCGCGGGTCAAACCAATCCAAGTTGGCTCGATGAAGCACGCCTGCTGTTTGAACGCATGATGAACTACTCGAACCATCTCGGGCTCTACGCCGAGCAAACCAGCGCGCAGGGCCAAGCGCTCGGTAACTATCCGCAGGCGTTCACGCACCTCGCGCAGATCAGCGCGGCATTCAATCTCGATCGCACGCTTGGCAAGGGCTAGCAACGGCGCGGCGAACCCCACGCCAAACGATGTGCCGAAAAAAATGTACCGAAATTCGCACGCCGATTATCTAATCGGAAAGAGATGAACTGCGGTTCTTGGGTCGCGATTCTGTCGTTTCCCGGCGTGTCGCGCGCCGGCCGCATTCCAGGCAGGACGGAATGAAATTCAAAAAAATCGAGCCCGAAACCGTCGAGTGCACCACCTCCGTGATTCGTCCGTTCGGATGCATGGAGCTATGGGCCGGCAACGAACGCGCCCATCGCTCTCTCGAACTCGCCGGCCTCGAAGCCGACGTGATCGCCGTGCCATCCGGCGCCGATTCCGGCGGCGATCTTTCTGCAATCTTCTCCTGCAGCGACAACGTCGCACGCGTGGTGCTCGCCGATTGCGTCGGCCACGGATATGTTGCAAGCTCGGTCGCGCGCCACATCCACCGCCTACTGCATAAATTTCAGGACGTGCGCGACACCGCCGGCTTGCTCGCCTCTCTCAACAACGAATTCACGCTCGAAACCGGAAATTCCGACGGGCCGCTGCGTTTGACCACCGTCGTCACCGGCACCTTTGATGGCACAACCGGCGAATTCAACTTCGCCTACGCCGCCCATCCGCGCATGTTGCTCTGGCGCGCCCGCGACCAGAAATTCCACTCCATCGGCGAAGGCATGGAAAACTTCCCGCTCGGCTACATCACCGGCGAAGAATACTGTGAACAAAGCGTGAAGCTCGACCCAGGCGACATGATCTTGGCTTTTTCCGACGGAGCGACGGAAGTCCAATCGCCCGAGGGAATCCAACTCAGCCCTTCCGGCTTCCTCGATTTCGCCCACTCGACGCTCGAGAAACTGCCGCCGCCGACATTGCTGCCCGACTTCTCAAAATCCTTACTCGCCGGCATCCACGAATACCGTGGGACCGATCAACTCGACGACGACATCACCTTGCTAACCCTGCGCCGCGTCAGCTAACCGCGACGTTGTTCTGAGCCTGACCAGTCTCCGCGCCGATTCGCGTCCTAGCTCGGCGTCTCCGTGCCCCTCAGCGTTCTCTGTGCCTCTGCGTTAGCTTTATTCAACCTTTTTCCGAACCACCCAGTTTATCTACCACCCAAAAACACACTCGCTAAGTCCAATCCCTACAACAAATTCACCCTCCACCAGTTAACCTTACCCCTTTAGAATCATATCCTTACACATTTTAAACGCGCAACTCCCATGGAATCACATCCTTACGCAAAAATGGTGGGGGGGGGAGGGTCACACTGTCCGAACGCCGTCGGTAAGCGACTTGATCGAGGTCTCGCCTTAACTTCCGGATTTTGCCGCCGCATCGGCCGCCGGCGGATGCGCTTGGAAATATTCAGCGACGCCCGCCTGCACCTGCGCCACGATCCCCTGCACGTTGCGATCGATCGCCGCGGCAACGGCGTTTAAATCTTTTCCGCTCACCGGCTCGTCATGCGAAAAGTAGTGCGACCAGACTGTTGCCCCTGTCTTTGTGTCACGTAGCTCGTACTCCACCGCGACGCGCGCAACAAACGCGTTGCCACTCACTTCCTT
>DATAMU010000300.1:0-3698 GCA_036266605.1 Candidatus Acidiferrum sp.
TTTGCATTAAGGCGAAATAAACAACGAAACTGACCCCGAATCCGACGAACCACGCGTAGTTGTACAAGACGCGGAGTTGGGGGACGAAGAGTCCGATGAAGGCGACTCCGGCTCCGGCAACGAGCGAGATGACGGCTTGCCAGTTGAAGCCGCGGCGGTATTCGTAAAGGCCGTCGCGCTGGTATAGGTCCTGGACGAGCAGGACTTTTTTGCGGACGACGAAGTAGTCGCAAATCATCACGCCGGCAATGGGGCCGAGAAATCCGGAGTAGCCGACGAGCCAGCCGAAGATGTAACTGCCGTAGTTGGCCATGAGCTTCCACGGTTGCATGGCGATTCCGACGAAGCAGGTGATCAGGCCGCCGAGGCGGAAACTGATGCGGCGGGGCGAGAGATTCGAGAAGTCGTTGGCGGGGGAGACGACGTTGGCGGCGACGTTTACATTTAACGTCGCCATGAGAAGCGCGAGCATTGCCAGAATCACAGCGAAAGGATTGCCGAGGCGTGATAGCACGGCGACCGGATCCCAGAGCGCCTGGCCGAAGATGATCAAAGTGGCTGATGTGACGGCGATTCCGATGAACGAATAGAAGGTCATGGTAGCCGGCAAGCCGATGGCTTGGCCGAGGACTTGTGCGCGCTGGCTTTTGGCGTAGCGCGTGAAATCGGGAATGTTAAGCGAGACGGTGGCCCAAAAGCCGACGACGCCGGTTAACGATGGAATAAAAAATTTAAAAAATTCGCCGAAGGTGGCGAATTTCGAAGGAGTCGCTAGCATCGGGCCGAATCCGCCGGCCTTGGCGCCGGCCCAGAGCAACAGCGCGAGCCCCATCACCAAGAGCAGAGGCGCTGAGACGCCCTGCAAAAATCGAATTGTTTCGATGCCGCGTAGGATCACTGCAACGTTGAGCAGCCAAAAGAAAATGAAACAGACCGCCTGTCCGCCACTGAAATGAGCCCACCCCGGCGCGAGAGCGACGATCATTGCGTTGATCGCTTCGCCGCCGATCCATGTTTGGATACCGAACCATCCGCACGCAACCAACGCGCGCAAAACTGCGGGCACATTCGCGCCAAGCACACCAAACGAGGCGCGCGCGAACACCGGAAATGGGATGCCGTACTGTGCGCCGGCATGAGCGTTCAAAAGCATTGGAACGAGCACAAGCAAATTGCCGAGGAAAACGGTGAAGAGGGCTTGCTTCCAGTTCATGCCGCCGGCGATCATGCCGCTCGCGAGCATGTACGTGGGGATGTTGACACTCATCGAAATCCAGAGCGCGGCGTAGTTGTAAGTGCTCCAGGTGCGGCGTTCGGCGGGGATTGGCGCGAGATCTTTGTTGTAGAGGGAGCTGTCGCGAATCGTCTCGTGCGAAAGCGAGCTGGCGGCGTCGGTCATCGAGGTAGGGCGTCTCGGCTCACGCTGGAGGCGCAAGTCTAACCTGTGGGCTGACACTGGACAAGGCGTGGGGCGTTGATGGTGACGGTTGAGGTCTTGCCTGAGAAAGCTGTCCATTATTCGGTCCCGGTCACCCGTTAGTGAAACGCTTCACCCAGCCCACAGCGCGGGATTCTATAGATTGACAAAACGAGGCGGGTTCTCTACTTTCTCATTACCGTAAACGATTACCCGCCCCGCAGGGACCAGAGGCCGAACGCCTCTCGGTTGGGGATAAAGGACGCGATTAGATGCCCTCGATTCCACTGTTGGCGTTTGTCTCCTCGAAGCTGGTCCAGCTTTCCTCAGTGGACGTGGTCATCATCATCTTTTACTTCGCGCTGGTTCTGGGTATCGGCTTCTATTTACGCGGGCAGGCCAACACCGCGGAAGACTTCTTCATGGCCGGCCGTGAAATGACGGCGTGGGTCGCAGGCCTCAGCTTTCTGTCTGCGAACCTTGGCGCATTGGAATTGATGGGCTGGGCGGGCTCGGCCTATCAATACGGCATCCTCGCGACGCACTGGTATTGGATCGGCGCAATCCCCGCGATGCTGTTCCTCGCGTTGGTGATGATGCCGTTTTACTACATTTCGAAAACGCACTCGGTTCCGGGATATCTGAAGCTGCGATTCGGAGAATCGAGCCGCGCGCTGTCGGCAATTTCGTTTGCGTTTATGACGGTGCTGATGAGCGGCGTGAACATGTTCGCGATGGCCAAGGTGATGCAGATTGTCCTTGGCTGGGACATCAATTTTAGTATTTGGGTTTCGTCGCTGACGGTCGGGATTTATGTGGCGCTCGGCGGGCTGCGTTCCGCCATTTTCAACGAAGTTTTGCAATTCTTCTTAATTTGGGCCGGCGCTCTGCTGATTCCGATCCTCGGGCTCTATGAAGCGGGCGGCTGGGCCAATTTGAAGATGCAGATCGCCGCACGCGCGTCCGAACAATATGTTCATCTGTGGTCCACGCTCGGGACTTTCTCAGGCAATCCGATGGGCATCAACTGGGTCGGGATCGTGTTCGGCCTCGGCGCGGTGATTTCGATGGGCTACTGGACGACGGACTTTCTCGTTGTGCAGCGCATTCTTTCGGCGAAAGACATTCGCAGCGCGCAGATGGCTCCGATTATCGGCGCCGGGCTGAAGATGCTCGTGCCACTCATCGTGATCCTACCTGGGCTGCTCGGCCTCGCAGTGCTACCGATGAAGTTGACCGGTGAAGCGAATGCCGCCGCTGCAGGATTGCACAGTTATAACGACGTGCTTCCACTGATGCTTGCGCGTTATTGCGGGCCGGGTCTTCTCGGACTGGGGATTACCGCTCTCATCGCAGGCTTCATGTCGGGCATGGCCGGCAACGTTAGCGCGTTCACAACTGTGTGGACCTACGACATCTATCGGCCGTTTATCAACAGCAAGGGCAGCGACAGTCACTACGTCAGCATGGGCCGCTGGACGACGGTGATCGGTGTTTTGGTGAGCGTCGGCACCGCGTATCTTGTGATGCAGTTCGCCAGCATCATGGACTACGTGCAGGCACTGTTCAGCTTCTTCATCGCTCCGCTGTTCGGCACAGTCGTGCTCGGAATGCTATGGAAGCGCGCCACCAGCGCAGGCGGATTCTGGGGCCTGCTGCTGGGCACAGCGTCGTCGATCAGCATGTGGGCATGGGTGAAAGTCGATCCGACAGCGTTGCGTTACGTTGCGCTCTCGTCGCATGCCAAAGCGCTCGCGCAAGACATGTTCCAGGCGCTTTGGTCGTTCTGTGTTTGCGTGATCGTAACTGTCGTCGTCAGCTACGCGACGCGGCCGAAAACGGATACCGAACTCGAGGGCCTGGTTTACGGTCTAACCGCGGTTCCTCACGTCGGCGACATCGCCATCTATGAGAAGCCCGTTTTTTGGGCTGGCGTCGTCGGAATTATTTTCGTGATTTTGAACATCCTGTTCTGGTAAAAGAGGGCCTCAAATTGGGGCCTTCGCCGTATTTCTATTTCCCGGGGTAGCGCGAACTTTGTCGCGCGTCAGAGCGTCGAATCTGCGTTGGGGGCAATGAGACGATGAGCACGCATCATGAAGGAAGCGTTTCGATCTGGTTTTTTATCGGTATTTCTTTGCTCGTGAACGGGGTCCTCATCTGCGGAGCCGGAGTGTGGGAAGTTCTTCATCCGCCCGCGCACCCGACGATTGTGCTGTTCAATCTGCACGCCAATGTCTGGTGGGGAGCGTTGCTAGCCGCGGCCGGCTTGCTCTATACG
>DATAMU010000301.1:0-7256 GCA_036266605.1 Candidatus Acidiferrum sp.
GTGTCCGTTGCGATCGGCGCCGATCCCGCTACGTCTCTCGCCGGAATGCTGCCCATTCCCCCCGATCTCGACGAAATGATGTTCGCCGGGTTCCTTCGCCGCGAGCCCGTCGAAATGGTGAAGTGCGAAACCAACGACCTCGAAGTTCCGGCCAATGCCGAGATCGTTCTCGAAGGCTACGTTTCGCTCAACGAAATGCGCACCGAAGGCCCGTTCGGCGATCACACCGGTTTTTATTCGCTCGAAGGCGAGTATCCGGTTTTCCACGTCGAGTGCATCACGCACAAAAAAGATCCGATCTATCTCACCACCGTCGTCGGCCCCCCGCCGCAGGAAGATTTCTACATGGGTTACGCCGTCGAGCGCGTCTTCCTGCCCGTGATGAAAATGCAATACCCCGAAATCGTCGATGTCGCGATGCCCGCCGAAGGCATCTTCCACAATTTAATGATCGTCGCGATTCGCAAATCCTATCCCGGCCACGCGCGGAAAATCATGAACGCGATTTGGTCGCTTGGTCAGGCGATGTTCACCAAGTGCATCGTCGTAGTCGATCACGACGTCAACATTCACGACTATCGCGAAGTCGTCTGGAAAGCGCTCTGCGCTCTCGACCCCGAGCGTGATATCCAGTTTTCGCTCGGTCCCGTTGATACGCTCGATCACGCCCAGCGCATGCAGGACTTCGGCTCAAAAATGGGAATAGACGCCACGCGCAAGTGGCCCACCGAAGGTTTTACGCGCCCATGGCCCGACGAAATACTCATGGACGCCAAGACCAAATCCAAAATCGACTCTCTCTGGAAAACGCTCGGCCTGTGAAACGCCGACGTCAGCGTTATCTAACTCTTCCGCCACCAAACTCGACTTAAAACACGCCCTCTTCAAAAGCATTCAAGCCCTTCCATTTCTTGGCCGATACGGACGTTGAGGTCCGTGTGAGCAAGCCGTCCAAGCCTCTTGATCGCCAACACCACGCCGCCACCCACGCGCGAACCAGCGCGTCGAAATCCGTCGATCTAACCGACCGGCGCCGCCACTCACGCTATCGCTTCAGCGAGCCGATGAAGGTTTGCCGCCAGGACGGCGCGTGCCTGGATGGCATCAGCGTTGAATTGAGCCAAAGCGGCATGTCCGCCATGATCCGCGGCACCCTCACTCCTGGCGATGTCGTGCGTTTACAGCCAGTTAGCGGTGTGACTACCGCCGCCGTCGTCCGCCACAAACTCGGCATGCTCTACGGCTTCGAATTCCTCGAACTGGCCATCGACCAAGCCGCAAAAATCGCCGAGCGCTGTCGCAAGTGCGAGCCGTGGAGGTCGAATGCGAAGGTCGTTTGAGCCGTAACGATTACTGTTCCCGTGAACAGGCAAAAGTCTGGGAAAAAGCCTATATACGGTAGTACTGAGAAGGGGGATACGCTAGATATAGATGCAGTACCATAGAAACCCGAAGAAAGACGGAAACAACCCATACAGATAGGACAACTCGCGCACAAATTCTCTTTGACCCTCTCAAGTCGGGAATGTCATAACGGTTTCACGGGGTGCGCCCTCCAAGCTCGCAGTGGTCGGTCGGGGTGCGCCAACAGGTTGATCGGGCCTTACACATGGGCGCCGGGGTAACGATCCTCGTGAATGAATCTCGCGAAGTCATGAATGTGCGGCAAGCGTCGCAATATCTGGGGATTAGCCCGGACACGCTCTACCGTTACATCACCGAAGGCGAGATTCCCGCATTCAAGCTGGGCAATCGCTGGAAATTGCGCAAGACGATCCTGGATCGCTGGATGGAACGCAAGATGAGCCAGGCGCACGTACGGCGCCGGTAATCGGGCGAGGCGAAAGGGAAAGAGGGCCGCGAATATGGCGTTATTTGGCGGAAAAAACAAGCAACTGGTCGGACTGGACATCGGCTCGAGCTCCATCAAGGCTGTTGAGCTGAAATCTACCAAAGCGGGCTACGAACTGGTCAGCTTTGGCACCGAAGCCTTGGCGCAAGACACCGTCGTGGACGGTGCCATCATGGACGCGCCGCAAGTCGCCAACGCCATCAGCAAGATTTTCGACTCCGAAAAAATCAAAACAAAGAACGTCGCCACTTCGGTTTCGGGTCACTCCGTCATTGTCAAGCGCGTGCCGCTACCTTTGATGACCGAAGAAGAGCTCTACGAGCGCATTCCTTCGGAAGCCAGCCAGCACATTCCGTTCGACATCGCCGACGTGAACCTCAGCTATCAGCTGCTCGAATCGATGGACGCCCAGATGGACGTCCTCCTCGTCGCGGTCAAGAAAGACAAAATTCTGAATCACACGAACGTGCTCGCGCAGGCCGGTAAAACTCCGGTCGTCGTGGATATCGACGCGTTCGGCTTGCAGAACTGTTTCGAAGTGAACTACGAACCCGACGCCGGCCAGACCGTTGCGCTGCTCAACATCGGCGCCAGCGTCATGAACATCAATATCGTGCGCGGCGGCATCCCGTTGTTCACCCGCGACGTCAGCGTGGGCGGCAACCAGTTCACCGACGCGCTGCAAAAAGAACTCGACCTGAGCTACGAAGACGCCGAGCGCCTCAAGAAGGGCGACACGCTTCCCAGCGTCACCGACGAGCAGAAACAACAGATTCTGCGCAGCGTCTCCGACATCTTGACGCTCGAAATTCAAAAGACCTTCGACTTTTTCCGTGCAACCGCCAGCGGCGAAAACATTCAGCGCATCGTCGTTGCCGGTGGCACCGCGCGCGTCCCCGGCCTGGTTGACCTGCTGCGCGAAGAGTTTGCGATGCCGGTGGAAGAACTCAATCCGTTCCGAAAAGTGCTGGTGAACCCGGGCAAGCACAGCGACGACCAGATTCGCGAAATGGGTCCGAGGCTTGCCATCGCGGTCGGCCTGGCGCTGAGGAGCTTTGACTAGTCATGATCCGCATAAATCTTCTCGGACAAGCGAAACCCAAGGCGTCGCGACGTCCCGTCGATACGGGTGCGGCCCTTCCGGTTCTCTTCATCGGCGCCGGCATTCTCTTCGGCGCTCTGATCCTCGGCTACGTTTATTACAACTGGCAGCACCAGTTGGCCGAAGAAAACGCCAAGATCAAGCAACTGCAGACGCAAAAGACCGACCTCGAACAAGTGAAACTTCAGGTCGAAGCCTTTGAAAAGCAGAAGGCCGTCCTGCAACAGCGCGTCGGCACCATCGAACAGCTCCAGCGCGATCGCACCGGCGCTCAAGAGCTCCTCGATCAGATCGCCAGCACCGTTTCGCGCACCGAAAATCTCTGGCTCATCTCGATGGTCAAGAAAGACAACAACCTGACCCTCGAAGGCGCCTCAGCCTCGGTCAACGGCGTCGCCAACTTCATCACCGCTTTGAAACGTTCCGGCTACTTCTCGAATATCGAAATCAAGGAATCCAAGCAGGACGAGAAAGCCAGCGCGGTGCAGACCTTTAATTTCTCGATTTCCGCACAAATCACACCTCCGGGCTCTCCGGCGCCGGCAACGACTGCGAAGCCAGCCAGCGCTCCGGTAGCTGCGCCGCCAACGGGCGCAACTCGGCCGAAGGTAGGGTAAACGACATGGCCAACCCACTCCGCGATATGTCCGTCATCATGCAGTGCTTGCTGGCCGTGGCCATCACGGTCGTGCTCGTCGTGGTCGGAGTCTACCTGCCGTTCTCGCCGATCGCGCAGGAACGCGACGAAGTCGACAAGGCCGTCCGGCAGCGCTCGCAACTCAATCAGGAAGTCACCCAGCTTCAGGTTTATCGCCAGCGCTATGGCGAACTGAAATCCCAGATGGACGCGCTCTCGAAGCAACTCGAGACATTGAAAACCATCGTCCCTGAGGAAAAAGAGGAAGACGAATTCATCCGCCTCGTGCAGGGAGCCGCATCCGCTTCCAACGTGCAAATTCGCCGCTTGACCGCGAAGCCCGTCGTTGCCCGCGAATACCACTACGACATGCCGTTTGAAGTTCAGGCCGACGGTCCGTACTTCAACTTGCTCGACTTCTTCAGCCGGTTGAGCCGCCTCTCGCGCATCATCAACGTCGGCGACATCGATTTCGAAGACGCTCAAGGCGCGAAGAAAGCGAACTATCCAATTCGCCCGGGAACGTCGGTAACCGGAGTCTTTACAGCAACCACTTTCTTCACCAAGCCCGCTGACACGGGAGCTCCTGCAAAACCCGCGACGGCAGGTAGGCCGTGAACGGAATGAGCAGAAACATGCGTTCTGTAAACACAATCATCGTAGGCATCTTGCTGGCCGCGGCCCCCGGCTTAATGGCCCAGACCAGTCCTGCCAGCGGAGCGCAGTCCCATCCGCCGGCGAAGGCTGCGTCCAAGTCCAAGAGCACGAAGGCCAAGTCCGCCGGCACAGCCAAGGCCAAAACCGCGAATTCGGCAACTCCAAAAGCGGTTCCGGTCTCTGCATCATCGGCCGATGTTGCCGCCGTGCAGGGCTCCGGCGAAGGTGACAAGGGTTCGCGCCGCGATCCCTTCGAGTCCCTCGTCAACCGCCAGAAAGATCAAAACGCCGGCAAGAATCTTCCTCCGGGCAAAGCTGGCTTGCAGGTCAGCACCCTCCGGCTCGATGGCATCGTTCGCTCTTCGGCGGGCATGATCGCCGTCGTTTCCAATCCACAGGCGCGCACCTACTTCCTGCGCGAAGGCGACCAGCTTTACGACGGTCGCGTCGACAAGATTGCCATGGACGGAGTTTCGTTCCATGAGTTGGGCAAGGATGCGTTCGGGAAGCCCGTCGAACGCCAAGTTCAAAAGAGAATCTACGCCACTGCAGGAGAACAGCAATGACGATCAACCGGCCGGCCTTTCGAATTGGCTGCCTGACTATCGCGGCGGCGGCACTCGTGAGCCCCTCGTTCGCACAGACGCAGGAGCCGGGCGGCGCGTCCGCGACGGCTTCCGTGATCTCCAGCGTGGCGGTGACCGCGGCTTCGCAGCGTGAAAGCGTGCGCGTCGAAGGCCAGGGTCCGCTCGAGGTTCACGCAGCGCGGATGCAGAATCCCGAGCGCCTCGTGCTCGACTTCAGCAGCGCGCGGCTCGCGACGCAACATGCCACCATGCCCGGCGTTGCGGCTCCCGTGCGCGGCGTGCGTCTCGGCCAGTATCGCCCCGACGTTGCCCGCATCGTCGTCGATCTGACCGCGGCCGCTCCTTACCAAATCTTGCGTGAGGGCCCCGCTGTCGTCGTCGCATTCGACGTTCAGCCGGAATCGCCGGTCGATTCCAGCGTGGCGACTACGACTGTCTCCAATCGCCAATACAACAACTCGACGCCGCACCTGGTTCGCGCCGTTGCAAAAGTTCCGTCTCCAGCTCCTCGCTTCGCGCTGCCTGGCGAACTGACCCAGCCCTCAGTCGTCCTCGCATCGTTCAGCGAAAAGAAAGACGAACCGGTCCGCCCAATCGCCGCGCAGGAAGCGGCTGCTCAGGCAACCGCGCAAGCCGGCAATGCTGCCGCTGCGGTCGCTCCCCAGACGCCCGGTGCAGTGCCAAGCCGTTACACCGGCGAGCCCATCTCGGTAAACCTGAAAGACGTCGATCTGCGCGACTTCTTCCGCTTGATTCACGAAATCAGCGGCTTGAACGTCGTTCTCGATCCCAACGTCAAGGGCACCCTCACCATCGTTCTCGATGAAGTTCCCTGGGATCAGGCTCTGGACATCGTTCTCCAGAACAACGGACTCGACAAGCAGCTCCACGGCAACGTGCTCCGCATCGCCACGCTCGACACCATCAAGCGTGAAGCCGAGACCGCCCGCGACGTTCGCAAGGCGGAAAACGATGCGCAGGAAATGACCACCGTGACTCGCGTGCTCAACTACGCGAAGGCGGAATCGCTCGTCCCGACGCTGAAGAAGTTTCTGACCGGCCGCGGCGATATCCTTTTCGACGCCCGCTCGAACCAGCTCATCATCCACGACATTCCGTCGGTCATTCCGAATATCGACAATTTGCTCCGCCAGCTCGATCGCAAGTCGCAACAGGTTGAAATCGAAGCTCGCGTCGTCGCCGCAACCCGCGCGTTCGCGCAAGACATCGGTACCGAACTCGGCTTTGCAGCCACCACCACCGGCGGCCGTTCGCTCTACAGCGGTTCGCCAGCAGTCGGCGGCAGCGGCGTCACCACAGGCGCCGGCATTCCGGCTTCCCCGGTGGGCATTACCAGCGGTCAGACGACCGGCAACGGAGCTACCTCCGGTATTCCTCTCAACGTCAACCTCGGCGCGCAGGCTCCGACCAGCGGCTTCGGCTTCTCCACGCGTTCGCCGAACTTCGCTCTCGACTTCTTCATCACCGCAGCCGAATCCAAGGGCGTCGGCAAATTGCTCTCCAAGCCGCGCATCGTGACCCAGAACAACGAAAAGGCCACGGTCAAGCAAGGTGTGAAGATTCCGATTCAGACCACCATCAACAACACGATCTCCGTGCAGTACGTTGACGCCGTGCTTCAGCTCGTTGTCACTCCGCAGATCACCGCGGACGGCACCGTGTTCATGGATGTCGTCGTCGAAAACACGCAGATCGATCAAGGTATTCCGCGCATTCAGGGCGTTCCCGCGTTGGACACCGAATCGGCCGAGAGCAAGGTCACGGTCGCGGACGGCGCTACGATCGTCGTCGGCGGCGTGATCGTTACCTCGTCGCAAGTCAACATCACGCAGGTGCCAATCCTCGGCAGCTTGCCGCTGATCGGCAACCTGTTCAAGCGCAACGCGACGAGCGTGAACAGCTCCGAGCTGCTCTTCTTCTTGACGCCGCGGATCATCCCTTCAGCATAGGGCCCTCGGCATAATTTCAACCTAGATTCAGAAGTTCCAATTCAGGCTCAAATCGAGGAGACTACGGTCTCCTCGATTCTTTTATGACGACTCCATTCGCACAGCGCCGCCGCGCGCTGAAAAAACAACTCGACGAAGCGGATCTCAGCGCGCTGGTCGTGACGCAGCCCGCGAGCTGGTATTACCTCACCGGCTTCACCGGTGAAGCCGGCGCACTCGTGGTTTCGGCGCACAGCACAACGCTCATCACCGACAGCCGATTCACAGAGCAGGGGCGCCGCGAAGCTTCCGGTGTCCGCGTCATTCAGCAGACTCGCGCGCTCTCGACCAGCGTCGGCGAGTTCCTGAAAATTCTCGCAGGCCGTGGGCGCCGAATCGTCGGGTTCTCGGCAGGCCACACGACGGTCGCTCAACTCCAGGCTATGAAAAAAGCCGCCGGCGCTCGCGTCCG
>DATAMU010000302.1:0-3614 GCA_036266605.1 Candidatus Acidiferrum sp.
GGCGGAGGCTTCGGCTTCTCGTTTCTCTTCCAGCTTCATCATTTCAACAAGCAACTGACGCGCGCTCGACGGCTGAACTTCGGCTTTTCGGCTTGTAGAGCGCTTGTCCCGAAAACCAGTCCAAGCGAGGACCGCGATCACAATCAGCAGTCCGGAGAATGGGAGCGCAATCAAAGGGTTCATTTGACTCAATCCTTACCCATGCGAGTGCCCAACGCCAATGATACACCCCCGGCTGCCAGGATTGCTGAAGCGATGATGAAGTCGATAGCATGGGGACTAGCGCCTTTCAGAAGAGCTTCTAGCGGACCAAAAACGACAAGAAGTATTCCAATTTCTCTCAGCGACTCTGCATTGATGTCCCGCACCGACTGCGCCATAAGGCGACTATTATCGATTGAAGCTTGATAACTATACAAGTATAATTACTACTAATTCATCACATTAATGACTACTGTGGCCCAGTGAGGTAGGTTTTTCGGTGGCGGACTTGGTAGTTGCCGTCCACCTTGACTTCGATTTTGCGGTACGAATTCGCGGGGCCGCGGGGCTCGGGGTAGTAGCCGAGACGATACTGCGTCCGCAGCTCACGATTGATGCGATCGAAAATCCCGTCGAGCTCCTGAATCTGATCGGGATAAAACATCGCACCGCCCATCGTGTCGGTGATGGTGTCGAGCGCGTGCTCGCCGGCGGTGTTGCGGCCGCTTTCGTTTTTCACGGGGCGCACAACGATCGTATAAAGCAGCGCGCCACATTTCACGGCAGCCTTACGCGCGGCATCGAAATCGGTGTAACTCGTCGTCTCACCCGCGTCGGTCACCATGATCATGACGCGGCGTCGATCCTCGGCGCGGCGTTCGAGTTGGCGCGAACCCAGCAAAATCGCGTCATAAAGCGACGTGCCCGAACCCGTCGGCATCTTGTGAACCGCCGATTCGAGCGTGCCCACGTTATCGCTAAATCCCGCGAGTTGCACAACGTCTTCGCCAACGCTGTAGACAGCGAGGCGATCGCCAGGCCGTAGAACCTGCCGAATAAAACGCGCGGCCGCTTCCTGCTCGAATAGAATTTCTTTGTGCGCGCTGAGGCTCGCGTCGATCATCAGCTCAAGATCGAGCGGCTGCTGCGTTTCAGACTCGAATACTTCAAGCTTCTGCTCGACATCTTCTTCGAAAACATGGAACTTCTCGCGCGGGATATCGATCGCTGGGCGATTGTGCTCGTCGAGCACGCTGGCGAGAACACTCACGAGCTGCACGTTGACCTTGATGCGTCCGCGCTGCTGCTGATCCGCGGGGGGATCGTCCGCCGGAATCGGCTGCACGATCGGTGGTGGATTCGTCGAAGCCGTTGAGCTGTCCGTGTTTTTCGCCGAACCACTCGATCCGGTCGAACCCGAGTCCTTCGATGAACTAGCGCCGTTGCTGTTCGAGCCGCCCTTGTTCTTCCGCGCCCACGGTGGCCGATCGGTCTGCTGCGGGGGCGGAGTTGGCGTCGGTTGGGATGAGTCCTGCGAACGCGCGCCACGCGCACCAAACGCCGCAACCGCGCACGCCAAGCCAAAGGTCACGGCAAAAACGCGGCATTGGCGACGAGATGTTGTGGGCATTGGGATATTAGGATGCAGGTTTCGCGGTTCGCGTCGTGGTAGAGGCAGCGGCACCAGCATCCGAAGACTCGACCGGCGCTGGCGGCAGCTCGCCGTCGGCCCAAACCGCACCATCGGCGAAATACTCCTTCTTCCAGATCGGCACAGTCCGCTTGAGCGTATCAATCGCGAAGCGGCACGCTTCGAACGCGGCCGCCCGGTGCGCCGCACTCACAGCGATGAAGACGCTCGTTTCGCCGATCTCAAGCCGTCCGAGCCGATGCGCGATCGCAACGCGATCGATCGCAAACCGGCCGCGAATCTCGGCCGCAATTTCACCCAGCTTCCCAACGGCCATCGATTCGTACGCTTCATATTCCAAATACAGCGTCCGGCGCCCGTGCGAATTGTCACGCACGCAGCCATCAAAGGTAACGATGGCGCCATCCGAATCGGCTCGAACGTGCCGCACCAACGCGGCACCATCGATCGGTTCGCGCCCGAGCTGGATAAGATCGTTCGTTGGGGTGGGAGGCATGGCGTAGTTTCAGCGGCCGAGCTCAGCCGCCGCTCACCGGCGGCAGGAACGCCACTTCGTCTCCGGCCTGAACCGGCGTCGTCCAGGCGGCAAACTCTCGATTGCGCGACACGGCCATTGCCTTGCGGTGCGCCCTCAACTCCGGATAGCGCGCCACGCACAGAGCGAAAACATCCTCGATACTGGAGTCGATCGCAATTTCCACGGACTCTTGACCGTGACCAATCACGTCCTTCAATCGTCCAAAATAGAGCACATTCAGCCGCATCGCATTGGTGTCTTTGGCGGGCATTGGCACATGGGAATTGTAGCCCCGGGGCGGGATTGCGGCCAGCGGCGCGGTTTCGGCAAGTTCGACGGGTTCGAGCATAGTGATGCCTGTGGGTGGAACCCACGGCACGCCAGTTAGTTGCAGCGTGCCATCGGCTCGGTGATTGCTTCGGGGAACCAGATCACCCCGGTTGACGTACTAGAGTTTTGAGGCATCGGAGTTGGCAGGGCCGTTCGCAAGCGAGATTGAAGTGTGTCTTCAGGAGAGCGCATGAAAGTACTGATTACGGGTGCCACGGGATTGGTCGGCACGGCGCTGATCAAGTCGCTGGTAGCCGACGGCCATTCGGTTTGCCGCCTGGTACGCCGCGAAAGCGCCTCGCCCAAAAAAGGCACGCGCAAGAAAGATCCCAACTCGCCGTCGAACAATCCTCAGATCGTGGATGTCCCCTGGGACCCGGAAGCTTCCGACGGCCTGTCGCTAGCCGACTCGCAGGGCACCATCGCCGGTGCCGAAGCGGTGGTGAACCTCGCCGGCGCGAGTGTCGCCGACGGCAAATGGACGCAGCAGCGCAAAATGGTACTGCGAGCCAGCCGCGTAAAAACCACCATGGCCCTGGTCAACGCCCTCGCCAAACTGAAAGCCCGTCCAAAAGTTCTGGTCTCCGCGTCCGCCGTCGGATATTACGGTAACCGCGGCGACGAAACGCTGACCGAAGAGAGCACGCACGGCCAAGGCTTCTTGCCGAAGGTATCGCTCGATTGGGAAGCCGAAGCCCGCAAGGCCGAAGCACTCGGCATGCGCGTTGTCCTGACGCGATTCGGAATCATCCTCGCCAAGCAAGGCGGCGCCTTGCCCCAGATGATGAAGCCCTTCAAATTTTTTGTCGGCGGAAAACTAGGCTCGGGACGCCAATGGATGTCGTGGGTCACCCTCGACGACGTGATCGGAGCCATTCGCTGGGCGCTCGAAAATGACAGCGTCAGCGGCGTTGTAAACGTCGTCTCGCCAAAGCCGGTGAGAAACAAAGAGTTCACTGAAGAACTAGCGCGCGCAATGCACCGCCCCGGAATCTTCACCGCCCCTGCATTTGCATTGCGCACCGCGATGGGCCAAGAAATGGCCGACGAAATGTTGCTCGTCAGTGAGCGCGTCGTCCCGAACAGACTCAAGCAGCTCGGCTTCGCCTTTCAGCATGAAAATTTGGGCGATGC
>DATAMU010000303.1:0-4738 GCA_036266605.1 Candidatus Acidiferrum sp.
GAACGTGATCGAGCCGTTGAAGAAAGCCGGGCTGGACGTTATCTGCTCTCCAATTCCGCTTACATCGTTGACCGATGACATCGCTGCGCTTGGGCGAGCGCTCGAACGTACGAGCGGGCCTGTAGTCTTAAGCGGGCACGCTTATGGCGGAGCGGTAATTCAGGCCGCGAGCGATGAGCGGGTCAAGTCGCTCGTCTATGTCGCTGCGCTTGCACCGGACGAGGGGGAAACCGTCGCCAATGTCTTCTATCGCGATGAACCGCATCCGGACGCCCCGAAGTTGGCGCCGGACAAGCATGGCTACCTGTGGCTGACGGGAGACGGCTTTCGCAAGGCCCTGGCACACAAGGCTTCGCCGCAACAAGTGGGTGTCATGACGGCGATTCAGAGACCAATTTCCATTCACTGCATTCAACAGCCCGCGATCACGCCAGCCTGGCAGTCGAAGCCGACATGGTATTTGCTCGCGGAAGAAGATCGGATGATCAATCCGAAGACACAGCGGTTCATGGCGGAGCGGATGGGCGCGGCGATCCGAACCGGACGAGCGGACCATACGCCGATGTACACGGAACCCCAACTTGTGGTCGATGTAGTTCTCGAAGCGGCGCGGGCTACGCTCGCGCGTTAGCTTCATTTTTTGAAATCCAGGGAGTCGATTGTTATGGCAGTTCAGTCCGTTGCGATGGTCACTGCGCGGGAACCATTCGGTGAGGATGAATTTATCGTTGGCACCGGGGCTTTAGGTGTCCAGCAGGACTCAGAGGCTAACTGTGGAATCGATTTCTAGCGGAAATGCGAATGCGCCGGCGACGAAAGTTGGCGATCGCGAGAATCGAATGAACAGCCTGATCGCGGCGGTGTCGCAGCCTCTCGCGTCGCGGTGGGCACCGATTCCAATACGGCTGATGGTCGGCTACGGATTCATGCAACACGGCTTCGCAAAACTGTCCCGCGGGCCGGACACGTTTGCTGCGATTCTGAAAGCCATCGGTGTCCCGATGCCTCACGTAATGGCTTGGATCACCGTACTCACTGAGCTTTTCGGCGGGCTGGCCGTTTTGATTGGCGCGTTCCTGCCGCTCGTGAGTGTTCCGTTGATCGCATTGCTGCTGGTAGCCGCGCTCACGGTTCATCTGCCGTACGGGTTTAGTTCAATCAAGCTGATGAGTGTTACGGCGGGCCGAGCCCAATTTGGGCCACCAGGTTACGAATGTGACTTGCTCTATCTCGCGTGTCTTGTCGCGCTGGTGTGCGCCGGCGCGGGACCTCTGAGTGTTGATGAATATCGAATGAGAAAGCGCGGAACCAGGACCGCTCTTTAACGAGCGGGAACTGGCGCTAAGGCAGCGATCACCGCGTCAGTGAATTCCGTGGTGCCGGATTTGCCGCCAACGTCGCGGGTGGTGTGCTTGGCTTCGGTGTAGACCTTGTCGAGGGCTTGTTCGATGCGGAGGGCGGCGCTGCGTTCGCCGAGGTGCCGGAGCATCATGACCGCGCTGAGCAGCAGGGCCGTGGGATTGGCCAGGCCTTTGCCGGCGATGTCGGGCGCGGTGCCGTGAACCGCCTCGAACATCGCGCAGTCGTCGCCGATGTTGCCGCTAGGGACGACTCCCAATCCGCCGACCAAGCCTGCGGCCAAGTCGCTCATTACGTCGCCATACAAGTTGGGAAGCAGCAGGACATCGAACTGGCTCGGGTCGAGGACGATCTGCATGCAGGCGTTGTCTACGATGAATTCCTTGTATTCGATCTCGGGAAACCGGGGAGCGACGTCGCGGATCGATTTCAAGAACAGGCCATCCGACAGCTTCATGATGTTGGCTTTGTGGATAGCGTGAATTTTTTTGCGGCCATTTTTCTTGGCGTAGTCGAAGGCGAATTTTGCGATACGCGTCGAGGCCCGTTCGGTGATGATCTTCAGGCTTTCGACAACGCCCGGGACGACGGTGTGCTCGAGCCCGGAGTAGAGGTCCTCGGTATTTTCGCGGACGATAACGACATCGACGCCGTCGAAACGCGATTTCACGCCGGGGAGATTTCGCACGGGACGAAGATTGGCGTACAGGTCGAGGGTCTTACGCAGCGCGACGTTCACGCTGGGAGCGCCGCCGGCGACTGCGGTGGCCATGGGGCCCTTGAGCGCGACTTTGTTGCGGCGAACGGCTTCGATGGCGCCTTGGTTCAGCAGGGCAGCGGGATCGGTGGTTTTATCGACGGCGCCGCCGGAGGTATCAGCGCGGGCTTCGATTTGCTCCCATTCGATATCGACGCCGGCAGCCTCCAGGATGCGCTTCACGGCGGCTGAAACTTCGAGCCCGATGCCTTCACCGGGGATCAACGTGACTTTATGTCTCATAGCTGCATCGTATTGTAAGCGATGGGCTGAGGCTTGTCGAAAACAGCCGCTTGGCGTGTTGCTTGGAAGGAAAGCAGACGTAGGCGGGGCGAGATGCAGTTGAATTTCGATTTTGCTATACTGAGGTTGGTAATCCGGCGCGATCGGTCGCCGGCGATATCGAAGTCGAGAGGGAACAATGATCAATTTGACGCCTGTAGCCAGCACCAAGGTTAAGGAAATCATGCAGATGCAGAATCCTGTGCCCGTGGCGTTGCGCGTGGCGGTGGTTGGCGGCGGCTGTTCCGGCTTTCAGTACCACATGGCATTCGAGAACCAGACCAACGAAACGGATGAAGTTGTCGATTTTGACGGCCTGAAGGTGGCTGTGGACCAGATGAGCTCGATGTACCTGGAAGGCGTGGAGATCGACTATATCGAGACCGTCGAGGGCGCTGGGTTCAAGTTCAACAATCCAAATGTGAAGAGCACTTGCGGGTGCGGAAGTTCGTTTAGCGTTTAAGAATTTTCTGGATACTAGGATTTTCAAAGGCTCCTGGGCTATGGCTCGGGAGCTTTTTGTTTTTGTGCGAAAACCACAGAGAGGCTCCGCGAGCAGTTCGCGCCATCGTTGACGCCGGGCGGGGCAAGCCCCGCCCCTACAGGAACAAGCAAGATGGCTACAAAGGCAAAACAGCCGGCGGGACGCCCTTCGAGGCTCAGGGTAAACCGGCGCCACCGGTGCCGGCGCAACCGGGTGCGGTAGCATTGGCACAGGCCGAATTGGCGGGTTTGCAATCTGGGGAAGCGCACCGTATTCTGAATTGCCAGCATGAAGATAGCTCTCGCGCAGTTCAATCCCACTATTGGTGATTTTGCCGGAAATTCTGCCCGTATCGTGGCTTTGGCTACGCAGGCCAAGGAGCGCGGTGCGCAGTTGGCCGTGTTTTCGGAGCTTTGCCTTTGTGGGTACCCGCCACAGGATTTGCTCGAGCGGCCGTCCTTCATCGAACGAAACCTCAAAGAGTTGAAAGAGCTCGCTAAGAAGGTGCCGTTGCCGTCGATCGTGGGCTTCGCTGGGAAGGTGGCGAAGAGCAAGCGATCGAAGGCGATTGCGAACAAGGCGGCGCTTTTGAACGGCGGCAAGATTGTTTTCGAGCAGAGCAAGATGCTGCTGCCGACGTACGACGTCTTTGACGAGTCGCGCTACTTCACCCCGTCGGAGAAACAGGCGACGTATGAATTCAGCGGCGATCACCTGGGAATCACCGTTTGTGAAGACGTCTGGGCGGACAAGACGTTTTGGCCGGAGTCCAGATACGACCGAGACCCGGTGACGGAGCTGTTTGAGCAGGGCACTACGCTGTTTGTGAATATCTCGGCGTCTCCCTATACGATCGACAAGCGGGCGCTGCGGTTCGACATTTTGAAGTCGATCGCGATGCACCATAAGAAGGCTGTGGTTTACGTAAACCAGGTTGGCGGCAATGACAGCCTGATTTTCGATGGCGCGAGCATGGCGGTGACTGCGGACGGGAAGCTGGCGGCGCAGGCGCTCGCGTTTGAAGAAGATCTGGTGTTGTATGAAACGCTGACGAGCGAAGGCGATATTCATCCGCAGCCGAGCGAAGAGATCGAGTATGCGTATCGGGCGCTAGTTACTGGGACGCGCGATTACGTCACGAAGTGCGGATTCAAGAAGGTTTTGGTCGGACTGAGCGGCGGTATTGACTCGGCCGTCGTCGCGGCCATCGCGGTGAGTGCGCTGGGGGCTGAGAACGTGACCGGCGTGTCGATGCCGGGGCCGTATTCGTCGGAGGGCAGCAAGAGCGATGCGTGCGGGCTGGCGAAGAATCTTGGCATCAAGCTGATTACGCTGCCGATCGCGAATGTTTTCGATGCGTACAAGAAAGCGCTCGCGCCGGAATTTCACGGGATGGCCGAAGGCGTGGCGGAAGAAAATATTCAGGCGCGCATCCGCGGAAATTATTTGATGGCGCTGTCGAATAAGTTTGGCTCGATGTTGCTCAGCACCGGCAACAAATCTGAATTGGCAGTTGGGTATTGCACGCTGTACGGCGATATGGCCGGCGGTCTGGCGGTGATTTCGGATGTGCCGAAGCTGATGGTTTATGAGCTGGCGAAATGGGTCAATCGTGAGAGGGAACTCATCCCGCAGGCGACGATCGACAAGCCGCCATCGGCGGAGTTGCGGCCGGATCAGAAGGACGAGGACAGCCTGCCGCCTTATGATGTGCTCGACCGGATTCTGAAGCTCTATATTGAGGATTTAAAGAGCCCGCAGGAGATTGCGGACCGCTATGATTTCGACCTCAAATTGGTGAAAGATATAGCGCTGCTTGTGGATCGTAATGAGTACAAGCGCAAGCAGGCTGCGCC
>DATAMU010000304.1:0-3151 GCA_036266605.1 Candidatus Acidiferrum sp.
CAGCTCGCCCGGCTCTCAAATGGGCGACCGCAACATCGGCTGGCGCGACATGGGCAAAAACATCCTCAAGTCCCCCGACATCGCCGCCGTCTCCGACTTCCGCAAAGCCATCGAAGAAACCGAAAAAGCAAACCAGCAAAACCAAAAGAAACCCTAATGACCGAGGCCGAAGAGATGGCGGCACGCATTCAGAAAGCGCTGCCTTCGGTGAAACGTGGGAGTTTGCGCTTCTGGGGTGCCTGGTTTGGTCGACCCCACGACAACATTCATGAACTGTTGGCGTGTGAAGCGAGCGAAAACGTTCTCAAATTGGGTTTTAAGGGAGAAGAACGCCTCACCGTGTGGTTCCCGCAAAACCTCAAGCTGGACCAATCGACGTTCCAGATCTCCGACGCGGAACGAGTGTTGTGGGAGTGGTATTGGTACGGCCGCCGCAAGGCACCCGAAAACCTGTTCTTCGAGGACTTTACAAAAAAAGGCGAGACCATCCTCGAAAACTCGAATGTTGACCGACATATTCCTGACCTCAACATGAATTCCTCGATGCCCGCCGTCGAGATCCTTAGATTCCGTGACCCGTCGAAATAAGTTAAGTGTTTTACGGACTATCTCTCCCAAGTCGCATCGTTCGAAAGTACCAGAACGTTATCTATATTGACAAAGTAAACATTCCGTGCTACCGTGGCGTGTGATCGTTGGACCCTGCCAACGCCTTCGTACTCCCAACTCCTTTAAAATCAGCACAAACAAAAACCCCCATCGCGTAAACCGCCTAGAATCAAATTCTTGCGCATTTTCACGCTGTAACTCCCGTAGAATCACATTCTTAAAAAAACCTAGGGAGGGTGGGTCCTAATTATTCCCAATTTGGGAATCGTAGCCGCTCCTACCTCTCCCTCGACTTGCCGTATCATCTTGGGGAGTTCTCGAGGTACCCATGCCTGAAGCCGTAATCGTCTCCGCAGTCCGCACTCCCGTCGGCCGCGCCTATAAAGGTTCACTGCGCTCGACGCGGCCCGACGATCTCGCCGCGCTCGCCATCAAGGAAGCGCTCACCCGCGTCCCCGGCCTCGACGCCAAAGAAATCGACGACGTCATCCTCGGCTGCGCGATGCCCGAAGGCGAACAAGGCATGAACGTCGCGCGCATCGCGGCTCTCCGCGCCGGGCTGCCCGTCGAAACATCCGCGATGACCATCAATCGGTTCTGCTCTTCCGGACTGCAAGCCATCGCGCTCGCTGCCGAACGCATTCGCGGCGGTTCCTCAGACGTCATCGTTGCGGGCGGAACCGAGTCGATGTCGATGGTCCCCATGGGTGGAAACAAGATTTCGCCCAACCCCTGGCTCGTCGATCACTATCCCGACGCCTACATCAACATGGGCCTCGGCACCGAAAACATCGCGAAAAAATATGGCATCACGCGCGAGCAAGCCGACCAGTTCGCCGCCGAATCACACCGCAAAGCGATCGCCGCCATCGCCGAAGGCAAATTCAACGACGAAACGATTCCAGTCGAAGTCAAAGTCACTTCCGTCCCAACAAACGGGAACGGCGCGGCAAACGGAAAATCGAAGCCCGTGAAAGCATCAACGCAAACGTTCGTGTTCAGCGCCGACGAACTTCCTCGCGCCGACACTTCACTGGAAATTCTCGCGAAGCTCAAACCGGCCTTTCACGTCGCTGGCACCGTCACGGCAGGCAATAGCTCTCCAATGAGCGACGGCGCAGCCGCTTGTGTGGTCATGAGCGATACGCGCGCGAAAGCTCTCGGCCTGAAGCCGCTACTGCGATTCGTCTCTTACGCAACCGGCGGCGTTCCACCGGAAGAATTCGGCATGGGCCCGGTCGCGGCGATACCGAAAGCGCTCAAACTCGCAAAGCTCTCGCTGAATGACATCGCCATCATCGAACTGAACGAAGCATTCGCCGCGCAGTCGCTGGCCGTCATTCAGCAAGCCGGACTCGACGCAACGCGCGTAAATCCAAACGGCGGAGCGATCGCGCTCGGCCACCCGCTCGGCTGCACCGGTGCCAAACTCACCGCGACCCTCGCGCGAGATTTGCAGAGAAAAAATGCTCAATACGGTATGGTGACGATGTGCATCGGCGGCGGTATGGGCGCCGCTGGAATTTTTGAACGACTGTGATCGATCTGTGTTTTTAATGCCGAAGGATTCCCACGGCGCGCGCTTCGGGAATTTCGTTCGAGGCACCGAGAAAGACTCAGGAGCGATGATTGAACACCCTTGAGTTCACCGCAGTGATCTGGGTCGGATCGCTGCTGGCGGGATTTCTCGGCGCGTTGACAGGGCTTGGCGGCGGAGTCGTCATCGTCCCGCTCCTCACCCTCGTGTTTCACGTGGATTTGAAGTACGCGATCGGTGCGGCGCTCGTTTCCGTGATCGCCACTTCCAGCGGCGCAGCCGCCGCGTACGTAAAAGAAGGCTACTCCAACGTTCGCGTTGGAATGTTTCTGGAAATTGCAACGACGATCGGAGCGCTTGCTGGCGCGGGCCTTGCGCTTTATTTAAAAGCATCTGTAATCGCAGTTATATTCGGCCTCGTTTTGATTTATTCCGCTTATACCTCGCTCCGGCCACAGCCGCACGATTCTACGGACCAAAAGCCGGATCGCCTGGCAACCTGGCTGCGCATGGACAGCACCTATCCGACTCCAAGCGGTCTCGTGAGTTATCACGTCAGCGGAATTCCCTTCGGATTCGCATTGATGTTTGTCGCGGGAGTTCTTTCCGGTTTGCTTGGCATCGGTTCCGGCGCGGTAAAAGTTCTCGCGATGGACAAGGCGATGAAGCTGCCGTTCAAAGTCTCGACGACAACGTCGAACTTCATGATCGGAGTCACAGCCGCGGCCAGCGCAGGAATTTATCTGAGTCGCGGCTATATCGATCCAGGATTGGCCATGCCTGTGATGCTCGGCGTCTTGATCGGCTCGCTCACGGGTGCGCGCATTCTGGCTGGAGCGAATGTGCGAATTCTGCGCATCGTGTTTAGCTGCGTGATCGGCGCTCTGGCGCTGGAAATGATCTATAGCGGAATCACGGGGAAGATTTGATTGCATGAGTGAAGCAACGACAAACAACGCAGCCGCAGAGCAGTTGAAAGCGGATCAGAAGATGGATGCGATTATG
>DATAMU010000305.1:0-2569 GCA_036266605.1 Candidatus Acidiferrum sp.
AAAACGAATCGATGCAGTAGTTGAGAGACGCTCGATCGCTACGCTTCGACGCGCGTGCCCAGCAACTTCAAGAATTGCGCCAAGAAGCTGTGCAATGCCGGCCAAGCCGGACCAGAAACCAACATCCCATCTGTAATCGCCTTATCCATCGGCAAATCGACAAACGTACCCTTCGCGAGCGTCACCTCGACGCTCGTCCCCGGATACGCGCTGCACTTCTTCCCTTCCAGCGCACCCGCTGCCGCCAGCAACTGCGCCCCATGGCAAATCGACGCGATCGGCTTCTTCGCCTTATCAAAGTGCCGCACGATATCGAGCACTTTGGGATTCAACCGAATGTATTCCACCGCGCGCCCGCCCGGAATGAGCACGCCGTCATAATCCTCGGCCTTGATTTCGTCGAACGTCGCATTCAACTGAAAATTGTGCCCCAGCTTCTCCGTGTAGCTCTGGTCGCCCTCAAAGTCGTGAATGCAGGTGCGCACAAACTGCCCTGCCTTCTTCCCAGGGCAAACGGTGTGAACGGTGTGCCCCACCATCAACAGAGCCTGGAACGCGACCATCACTTCGTAGTCTTCGACGTAATCGCCGATGAGCATCAAAATTTTCTTTGGCATGTGGCCTCCGGAACTTGGGGACTAGAGGATAGCACGGCGATATAAATCGCCGTGAGCTTGGCAAAATGTGAACGCCAGAAAAACTTAGACTAGTGCGCTACCGCGGCATTGCCCGGTCCACCGGTTGGCTGCAATCTAGGCATCCGCTGCTCCACGGGCGGCAGCGCGGGAAACTGCGCGTGCGGCTCCGTCTGATACCAATACGCTACCGAATAAAAATTGTCCGAACGATGATTCGCGTGCCCGTGCTCGATCGTCGCCTTGATCGACTTCGTGAAGGGGATCGGCGAGTCGAGATGAAATCGATAAGCCGAAGTCCGCGTCCCCGCATGTTCGTCGCCCACCACGCGCGCGCCAAACAATCGATACGACGAAGTCGATCGTCCGAAATCATACGCACCGAGGAAATAGTCTTCTGTGCCGGTCCCGGTGATCGTCGGCGTTTTGTCCCCGTCGATAAAAAACATGTCGTCGCCCTCACCGAACCACGAATCCTGATTTTGCAGCACCGACATCGTTATGCCGACAAAATGCCCCTTCCCCGTCGCTTCCATCCACACATAATTATCTTTGCCGTCGAGATTCTTCACGTTATCGACGCGAGGATCGCCATTGTTCACCCAATCGTTCGTCGTCCCGTGATTCGGCTGCGCCTGCCGATATTGCGCGTGGAAATAAAGCGTGTCGGCTGGCAGCGGATGCGAAAGCGCGCGGTAATCGAGGTTGTAGTAAAACGCATCGACGTTTTCTTTTCCTTCGTTTGTGACCGTGATCAGCGCATGTTTTTGAAACGGCATCGGGAAAAAGCAATTCAGCGCCTTCTCGCGCGCCACGGACAACAACTCCGATTCCCACGTGTAATATTCCCCAAGCCCAAGCCCAAAAAAGTCGCCGAGCGGAGTCTCTACACTCGGCGTCGTCTCGCCATCCCAATACATCCGCAACACAATCTTTTTCAGGTGATAATTTTCGTCGGTCGCGAGCGTGAACCAGATGTGCGTCAGCGTCGCCGGCCCATCGACATCCAGCACCGTCAGCTTTTCTCCCGGCGCAATCTTCCGATAATCCGCGTTGCCGCCCGAACGGTCATAGCTCGACACGCGCTTCAGCACATAATCCTGCGGTCGCGTCAGATCGACCTCGCCGCTTGGTGACGGCGACTGCGCAAGCGCGTTCTGGGCCAAAAATACACAGCACAAAACTGCAAGTGCGACGAAGAGCGTGCGGAGGTGCGGCATCGCGGCCTGTCTCCTCAGAATATGAAGTGGGTTGCTCGGCGGATTGTCTATCGGAACAAGCCTCATGGCAACGACAAACGTTTCCGCTCCGCGCACAAAAAAAGAGGCGCAGGGACTCTCGGCAAACTCCGCCAAAAATCAACTGCGCCTGAAACGTTTCTGACTTTTGCCCGCTGCTACTGCGTCTGCGTCGACGCCAACGCGATCCCCGTCTCCTGAATCGTCAGCATATCCGTCCGCCGCTTCTCCCACTCCAGCAGCGTCAACCCATACGACGCGAACAGCCGCCGAATCCGCGCCGAATCCCACCGCAGCACATTCTCCAGCACCGGCACCAACACGCTCATCGCGTTCTCGCTCAAAACCGTACGCTTCGCCACGCGCGTAATAAAGTTCGACTCCGACACCGCAATCGTCAGCCCGTCGTACTGATTCACGTGCATCATCACCGGCAAATCTGAGCTGCCATCGCCCATGTAAATAATCTGGTCGTGGCTGATCCCCAGCTGCGCCCGCAACTCTTCGAGCACCGTGATCTTGCCCCATCCCGCCGACGCCCGAATGATCGACTGCACTTCACCCGTCGCCTCGTTATACCGGAATCGCGTCCCGAAAATATGGTCCGCCGGAACTATCCCTTCCAGCGCCGACTGAATAATTTCCTGCGGCGCCGCCGAGATCACAAAAAAGTTGAACTTATACCCTTCCGCAAGC
>DATAMU010000306.1:0-1527 GCA_036266605.1 Candidatus Acidiferrum sp.
TGTCGGTATTCGGCAAGAAGTGCGCTTCCAGCGGCGGCGAATACGGCACCGGCGTATCCAGCGCAGTCACGCGAAACACCGGCCCATCCAAATCGCCAAACGCTTTCTCGCACAAAATCGCGGCGATCTCGCCGGCGATGCCGCCCGTCTTTGTATCTTCGTGCACGACGAGCACGCGATTCGTCTTCTTCACCGACTTCAGAATCGTCTCTTCATCGAGCGGAAGCAAGGTGCGCAGGTCGATCACTTCGATCTCGATGCCTTCTTTCGCCAGTGCCTCAGCCGCTTCCAGCGAATTGTGCATCATCGCCGCGTAAGAAAGGATCGTGAGGTGTTTTCCCTCGCGCCGCACGGCGGCTTTGCCGATCGGCACGGTGTAATCTTCCGCGGGAAGCTCTTCCTTGATGCGGCGGTAGAGGTACTTGTGCTCGAAAAAGAGCACAGGGTTATTATCGCGCACCGCCGCTTTCAGCAAGCCTTTCGCGTCGTACGGTGTGGAGGGATAGATAACCTTCAGCCCCGGCGTGTGCACGAAATACATCTCGGGATTCGCGGAGTGGAACGGGCCGCCGTGAACGCCACCGCCGGATGGTCCGCGCACGACGATCGGTGCGGGCGCATTCCAGAGATAGTGGCCCTTGGCGACGAAATTCGTAAGCTGGTTGAACGCGCACACGATGAAGTCGATGAACTGCATCTCGCAGATCGGGCGCAGGCCGAGATAGCTCATGCCGCATGCCGCGCCGATGATGGCGCTTTCGCTGATCGGCGTGTCGATGACGCGCTCCCAGCCGAATTTCGCGAGCAGGCCTTCGCTCGTCTTGAACGCGCCGCCATAGACGCCGACGTCTTCGCCGATCACGACGACGGATGGGTCGCGCTCCATTTCTTCGTACATCGCTTGCTTGATGGCTTCGAGGAAGGTGACTTGCGTCGGAGCGTTCGGATCGCCTTTGCCGTTCGCTTTGCCTGCGTTTGTTGCCGGAGCAGTGGAAGTCTTTGCCATGGGTTACCTCCGGCCTTTCTTTGCGGCGCTTTTGACGGGTTTGGCGGCGGGCTTCTTTGCGGATTTGGCAACCGGCTTAGCTGCTGATTTCGCCGCAAATTTCGCGACAGCTCTAGCGACCGGCTTCGCTTTTGTAGCGCCGGCTTGTCCTGAGCTTCGAAGGGCATCCTTGCCGGCGGTTTTCTTCGCGCCGTCAGCACCGTTCTTCGATTTCGCCGCGGACTTTGCGGCGGCTGCCTTGTGCGCCGGCTGGATCACTTCCTCCGTCACAACCTCTTCCGGCGTCTCCGGCGAAAGCTTCTCTTCGACTTCCTTCCGCTCCTCGCTCTGTGCAGTGTCGCCAAAATGAATCGGCGCAGTTCCGCCACCCGAACCCTTCCCGCGTCCAAAACCTTCGACAACCCAGCTCGCGTCAATGCTCGCTTTAGGCGGCATCACTTCGGATTTGTCGCGCTCCCATTTCGCGCGAATCTTGTGGCAATCGTCGCCGGTACAATACACGCCCTTCTCGGCCAACTCGG
>DATAMU010000307.1:0-1971 GCA_036266605.1 Candidatus Acidiferrum sp.
AAAACATTCTGCGCCTCGACGCCAACGAAATCGCCGAAGCGCGCAAGATTCTGGAGAAGTACAAGCTGCGCGTAACCGACATCGCCAGCCCGCTCTTCAAGGTCGACTGGCCTGGCGCGCCGCTGTCGAAGTTCAGTCCCAAGCGCGACCAGTTCAACGCCGACTTCACCTTCGATCAGCAACCCGAAGTTTTGGAACGCAGCATCGCGCTAGCCAAAGCGTTCTCGACCGATCGCGTGCGCCTCTTCGACTTCTGGCGCCTCGACGATCAGAAACCGTATCGCGAAGCTATCGACGCGAAGCTGCGCGAAGCCGCCGCAACCGCGGCGAAAGACAAAATCATCCTCGTTCTCGAAAACGAGATGGCATGCAACACAGGTGACGGCGCCGAAGCCGCCAACGTACTCACCGCCGTTCCCGCCACCAACTTCATGCTGAACTGGGATCCGGGAAACGCTGGCGCCGCCGGCGAAACGCCATATCCCGACGGATACAAGCTCCTACCGAAAGAGCGCATCGGCCATTGCCACTGCAAAAACGTCACGCGCAAACCTGACGGAAAATATGACTGGGCTCCCGTCGGTACCGGCATCGTCGATTGGAAAGATCAATTCGCCGCGTTGAAGCGCGACGGCTATCACTATGCTGTCAGCCTCGAAACCCACTGGCGCGGCGCGGGCACGCCGGAAGAATCCACGCGGCAGAGTTGGAAGGGGATGAAAGCCGCACTGCAAGCCGCCGGCGCGTACTAACCCTGGAATTGCGGCATGAACATCGGTGCCGTCGATTGCGTACCAACTAGCAAAGGCCGAGTTGCGGATTACATCGTGCGGACCTGGGGCGCAGCATGCTGCGCCCCTACACGGAAACGCGAAGCGCGCGCTTCGTGCTGAGGCGGGAGTAGAATAGCGGTATGAATCCGATCGAGACGCTGGGGCTGGCGCTTGGGGCGGGGTTCTCTTCGGGGCTCAACCTCTACGCCACGATTGCGACGCTGGGCTTGCTCCAGCGCTTCGGCGTGATTCATCTTCCGGAACAACTGCAAGTGCTGGCGCACCCGTGGGTTCTTGGCATTGCGATTGCGCTCTACCTCATCGAATTTCTCGCCGACAAAATTCCCCTCGTCGATACAGTCTGGGATGCGATTCACACGGTGATTCGCCCGCCTGCGGCTGCATTGCTTGCCTATGGAGCGGCCGGCGCTGCTCCACCGGAATGGCGTTGGGGCGCGGCATTACTCGCGGGCGGAGTCGCGCTGACTTCACACGGAACGAAGGCGAGTACGCGCGCGGCGGCGAATGCGAGTCCTGAGCCCTTCAGCAATTGGGCCTTGAGTCTCGGCGAAGATGCGCTCGCGGTGTGGCTGACGTGGTTAGCGACGGTGCATCCGACGGCGACAATTGTGGTCGTATCGATTCTGCTCGTTATCGCCGCGTTCCTGATATTCCATTTGTTCAGATTCCTGCGTCGGGCCGTTCGTCGATTGCTCGAAGCCTGATCCGATCTCGACAGAACGATTGAGTTCGTGCTGACGCCGGGCGGAGCAAGCCCCGCCCCTACAAAGACGTGACGAGCTCCCCCAATCCACAATTATTTTTCCGCGGGTCTTCGGTGCTTCAGACCACGCCTTTTTTTAAGTCTTCGAGTTTGTAGAAGGTGTCGCGCCAGACGACCCCGCCTTGACGCAGCGTCACAATCATGGAGCGCAACAGCATCCAGCAGAAGATGAGAGCGCCAATCGGATGCGTCAGCGCGTACAGCGGAGAAATCTTCGCGCCGAGATCGACGAGGACGTGGAATAGCAACGCGACGGCAACAGAAACAGCGGCGAGGATGCGAACCCATCCATGACCGAAGATCATTCCCACGAACGGAGCGAAATTTGTCAGCAACATGCCGACGAGAGCCACTGTCGCCAAGGGCACACTGTAGCCCACGCCCGCAAAGAAGTTCTTCGTGACGCCACGAATG
>DATAMU010000308.1:0-5601 GCA_036266605.1 Candidatus Acidiferrum sp.
CAGAGCAACCGGAGCCGTCACCGACTTTGCATCGAGAATCGCGTCGGAAACATGCGGGTCGAGCACGAGCAGCACGCGCGTATCGTCTTCGCGGGTGAATTCGCGCACCATCAGCGCGCCCAAACGCGCGGAAGCTTTCCAGTGCACGTGGCGCACGCTGTCGTTGGGCACGTAGTCGCGGAGCGCGTACAGATCATGGCCGCCGCCTTTGCTGTGGCTTTCCAGCGCGCCTTGCAACGCCGGAAGAATCTCGAAGAAATCGCGCGAAGGTTCCACCGACGGATAGACGAGCGCTTCAGCACCGAGCTGCACGCGGCGCGCTTTTTGCAAAAAGCCGAAAGGGAAGCGCGTGACGATGCGAAACGTGTCTTGCCGATAGGCGCCGCGACGCGGAAACGTGATCGGGACGTTTTGCTGCACGCGGTCGCGCTTGGGCAGATACGGAAAGTAGACTGGCGTTTCGAGCAGCGGCGCGGTCGGCGCCTTTTTGTCTTTCGCGCCTTCGACACGCAATGAAAACGACGGAAGCGTGAGCTTTTCGTTTTCGAGCTCGACGTGCGCGCGGACAGTCTGCCCGGCGAAAATATGTTCGGGCAGTTCGAGGCGGAGTTCGATGCCGCTGAGCGTGATCGACGACAAAATCCCCGACATCAAAATGATCGCGATCAGGCTCGCGAGAATTAGAAAGAGAAGATTGTTGCCGGTGTTCAGCGCGGCGAGCGCGACAATGATGATCCCGCCGATGTAGATCCAGCCTTCGCGCGTGATGCGGTACTCCATCTTGTAGCCGATCCAGCGAAGCGGCGTCCGTTTGGCGAGAACCGGTACGAGCGTGACCGCGACCCACGCGGCAACTAGCAAAGCGAAAAGCGCCGCGGCGACTGATAGGCCAAGGTGGCCGACTTCCGCAGCCGCACCGGAGTACAACGCGAGCATCAGCGCGATGCCGAGCGCCGCGATGGAAATAAAAAATGCGCGGACGCCGGGACGATCGGCACGCGCCCAAAGCTGCGAGATGGAAGAAGTCAGTTGCAAGATTTTTCCGGCGGCTCCGGGAACGCGCGCGTCTTACAGGGGAACGCGAACGGATTCGACGATGTCGCGCAAAACCGCTTCGGTCGTCTCGGATTTCTTTTGCAGCGAAGCGTGGCGCGAACTGGCGGCAACACGGTGCGAGAAAACGGCGACGGCCAGCGTCTTGAAATCGTCGGGGATGCAATAGTCGCGGCCATCCAGAAACGCGCGCGCCTGCGCCGCGCGCTGGAGCATCAATGTGCCGCGCGGCGAAACGCCGAGCGAAAGCTGTTCGCTGTGACGCGTGCGATGCACGATTTCGAGCGCATAGTCGTGAAGGCTCGAATCGACGCGAATTTGCGCGACTTGATGCTGCATCGCGAGCACGTCGTGCAAGTCGGCGACGGGTTCGAGCGACTGCACGGGATCTTCGCCGGTGCGCTTGCGCAAAATTTCCTTTTCCGTTTCGTGCGACGGATAGCCCATGCGAATACGCATCAGGAAGCGGTCGAGCTGCGATTCCGGCAGCGGATACGTCCCGTGATGTTCGATCGGATTTTGCGTCGCGATCACAAGAAACGGCTGTGGCAGCGGCAATGTCTTGCCATCGACGGTGACTTGCGCCTCGTTCATCGCTTCGAGCAGCGCGGACTGCGTGCGCGGCGTCGTGCGGTTGATTTCGTCGGCGAGCACGACGTTGGCAAAAATCGGTCCGGGGCGATATTCGAATTCGCGTGTCTCGGCGGCGTAGACGCTCACGCCGAGCACGTCGCTCGGCAGCAAATCGGAAGTGAACTGGATGCGCGCAAAGCTGCAATGAAAACTTTTCGCAAGCGCCTGGGCGAGCGTGGTCTTGCCGACACCGGGAACGTCCTCGATCAGCAGGTGCCCGCGCGCAAGGAGCGTGATCAGCGCGAGCTGGATCGCTTCTTCCTTGCCATAGATCGCTTTCGCGATCGAGCGCTGGAGCTGCGTGACGATTTGAGAGGTGACCGCTGTCATGGTTGAAAACCCGGGCCCTTCCTGCTACAACTTATTGACGCCTCGGCGGATACGCGAGTTCCCCAAAACCGCGTTCGCCGTGAAGATTGGGCGACTAGCTCAGTTGGTTAGAGCGCTCCCCTCACACGGGAGAGGTCAAAGGTTCAAGTCCTTTGTCGCCCACCATTTCTCTGGTTGGCCTATCTATTTTCTACATTTGGTTGCGGTGCGAGCGGAAAACGTTGGTTTTCTGTGCTCGACTCGCTATTTGCTTGTGCGGCTGCTCAAAGGTACAGGCGCGTAACCTCTTGCTTCTGTTAGGAAGTCACTCCGTAGCTGTAATTCCTTTGGATTGAGTCAGAAGCCCTGCCGCGTCCGGCTAAGGGATCCACTGGGTCGCGACGGGGTGTTCGGGGCCGCGGTTGCCGCCGCTGCGGCCGGAATTAGGGTCGGACCAGGGGCGCCAGTTTTCCTTGTCAAAGAATTGGACGAGGATACGCTTGGCGTTTGGTCGCCGGGCGGTTCTGAGCGACGCGACGATGGCGTCTTGCTCGGTGCGGTCGAGGACGCCGTAGATGAAGACGGTGAAGTAGGTGCGAAGCAGCGGGAAGTGGACGCCGAGCTCGCAGAATGCCGCGGGTTTTCCGGGTTGAGAGATGGACGTTGGGATTTGATGCCCGGTGATGGCGGCGGATTCGAGCGCTTTGCACTGATAGGAGTTTTCGCTGGCGGTGGTGATCGCGTTGATGAAGGCGTAGCAGTAAGCGATGATCAGTCCGCCGATGATCCAAGCCGCGATGTGGTGCTTGCGCAAATCTTCGTCCTTATCTCACAAAACAACGACTGAGTTTTACTTATTTCCGGAACGACAATTGAAATGGACGCGTGGCGCGACTGTCCGGTGTCATCTCAAAGAGTTTGAAGATCATTCGTGCGGGCAACGCCGGATTCATCGGCCTTCGCGGACTAGCCAAGCCATCGCGGCGATGCCTGCGAGCAACACGCCACTCTCGAGCAAGACGGAGCGGCGGTGCAATTTCTGAAACTCGGCGAGCCGTGAGTCGCCCTCGGGCGTGGCCTCGATCGAGCCCATCTGGACGCGCAACTCCGCCATTCGTGGACTCACTGCACGCTGCGAAACGACAGTCAGCAGGATCATCAGAATCACACACAAGGTTGCCGGCGCCACCAGCGTCGTGAAATTCCGCGTGCGCAAGAATCGAACCGCGAGAAAAACGACACCGCAGATCACCCCGATCATGTGCATCCAGCCGAGCGAATATCCGACCACGGCGCCAGCTTGGTCGCGGCTGGCCAAAACGCGAAACGCGCCCGGCGCCACGACAAAGCTCAAGAACACGTCGCTGCCCAGCCACAGACTCAAACACAAGAATTCAACGGTCCGCAAAAAATTCGCCATCGCTCAAACCCACCGGAATCAATTGGCGCAAGCGTTCTCCGCATGCGCTGTGCGACGCAAGAAGTCTATCGCAACTGAATCCGCGAAACCGCCGCGCATCGGGTTCAACACATACGGTGATTCCGAACGCTGCGAAACTTTTTCGATGCACGAACAAACGAAATCCGACACAATGTCGCGCCATGAACCAAGCCAAACTGCTCCGCCAAATTCGGACAATCGCGGGTTTCGCGATGCTCTTCGCCTTCGCGACAAATGCACAGGCGCAAAGCCTTCCTGCCGCGATCACCACCGATCCGCCGCGTGACAAAGATTTTCCCGCAACGATGGAAGCGCCGGACATCATCAGTCACAACACACGGCTCAACGCGGTCTTCTACCTGGCGTCGGGCGAAGGCCCGCATCCTGTTGTGCTGCTGCTCCACGGATTCCCTGGCAACGAGCAGAACATGGATCTTGCATACGCGATCCGGCGCGCTGGCTGGAACGTGCTGGTGCCGCACTATCGCGGCTCGTGGGGCAGCGCGGGCAATTTTACGTTCAGCAATGCGATTGAAGATACGCAGTCGGCGATTGCCTTTCTTCGCGATCCCGCCAACGCCAAGAAATACCGGACGGATGCAAGCAAGATCGCGATCGTCGGTCACAGCATGGGAGGATTCCTGGGGCTGTACGCCACCGCTCACGATCAGGCGATCCTCGGAATGGCGGCGATTTCGGCGTGGAACCTGGGTCCGGCCGCTATGCGTCCTGAGAGCGAAGCTCGCACGAAGCTTTTTCACGATGCTGCCATTCGGCTCGCCGGAACGACGCCCCAAGGATTTCTCAGCGAAGCAAAGCAGAATTCAGCAAAGTGGAACTACGTCGCTTGGGCCGGTGAGCTGAAGTCGCGGCCGATCTTCGTGCTTGAATCGTCGGACGGAAATGCTCCCGACAATCACGCGTTGTTTGAAGCGCTACAGAAGGCCGGCGATACTCGCGCGACCGAAATCCACATGGAGACCGATCACAGCTACAACGACCATCGCATCGCCCTTCAAACGGCCGTGGTGAAGTGGCTTGGAAGCTTGTGAGGGGAGCGGCGCGGTTACGGCTTTCGGTGCGGCGACGCTCAAAACCCTTCGCTTCGGTCAATTTTGTGACGGCGGTTCAGTGAGGGGCAGGTCAACGGTGATGGGAGGGTGGTCCGAAATGCGCTCGGGCTCGGCGTTGTTTAGTTCTTGCATGGTGGTGGGGTAGGCGGGGGCGAATTTCAGCGGCTGGCGCGAGGCGCGCGGGTTTGTGGTGAAAGGTTTGACGAAGATCCAGTCGAGTTTGAAGCGGCCGACTACGCCGCCGTAATCGCGGGCAAACGAGTACGTGGGAGTAAAACCTTTCCAGGCGCGGGCGTTGCTGTCGGCGAGAGTGCGGCCGCGTGCTGGATCGGTGCGGCGTTTGCTGCCGCGGAAGTCGAAGGCGCGGCCGTCGTCGAAGCGGAAATTTTCGATGGTGTTGAACAGCGGTCGCTCGCGATTGTCCCAGACGATGGGGAGATGGTAGGCCGTGGGGTCGTTGTAGCCGTGAAAATAGTGAACAGGGTAGAGAGCGAGTTTCGCGAAGCCGAGCGGATTGAAGTAGGAGATCGTTTGTTTGATCCAGAATTGGTAATCGGTGATGCGCTTCATGATTTCGTTGCGGACGGATGTGGGCGTGTTGTCGCGGCCGGTGGTGTTGAAGTCGCCGGCGAGGATGACGGGATTTTGGATGGTTTTGAGTTGATCGAGGAGCGCGGTCATTTGTTGTCGGCGGCAGGCGGGCGTGCATTTGTTTTCGAGATGAGCGGCGACGATCGTGGCTTGACCCGGAGCGCCGTCGGAGCCGGCGAGTTCGGGGACCGAGATGTCGGCGATGAGCGCCATGCGGCCGCCGTGGCGGAGTTCGCGCTCGATGCGCTCGTCGAATAATTTCTTGGCGGACCAGCGGCGGCCTTGTTCGAGTTGCGAGATGGCGGCGTATTCGGTGGCGTACCAGTCGTAGCAAACCGGCAAACGAAAAATACGGACGTTGTGGAGCGGATAGCGGCTGAGGATGGCTGTGCCGTGGAGGCCGTGATATTTGTCGCGGTCGACGTGGAGGTCTTCCTGGAGGCGCTGGTCTTGTTGCGCATCGGGGAGATGAACTTCTTCGGAGTTGAGATCGAAGATGGG
>DATAMU010000309.1:0-3280 GCA_036266605.1 Candidatus Acidiferrum sp.
GACCTTTGATAGTTTCGATGCGAAGACATGGGAAGCGACAGTCTCGCAGCTGGATCAGGTAATGACAGATCTGGAGAAATTCGTGGAGACCGCCGACGAAGCGACGCTCGAGAAAAACGCATCACGCATCGCGCACGTCGCGGCGCACAACGCGTATCACACGGGACAGATCCTCTACATCCGCCGCGCAAAGGGCTGGTGGGATCCAGCCAAGGGCGTGAAGTAGCTTTTCATCTTTTGCGGCATTCGTCTGTAATGGCTTTGGAAGCGCCGGCATCTTGCCGGCGCTTTCCTTTGTGTCAGCGACCAATGCTTCGAGCGCGAATCTCGCGGCGACACGGTGTACAATCGCAGCGTTTGCGAATTCACGAAGGGAATTGAGATTGTTTTCGCGCGGAGCCATTCACGCCCCCTTTCAAGACAATGAACAAACGCACATTCTTGAAGCTTTCGTCGGCGGTTGCAGCGACTCCGATTTTGTCCCCGCTCATGAGCTGGGCCGCGGGTGAAAAACTGAAGAACTGGTCGGGCAATTTCGAGTTCAGCACGGAAGACGTGACGCCGGCGAAATCGCTGGAGCAGGTGCAGCAGTACGTCAAGTCGCACGAAAAGTGTAAAGCGCTCGGGACGCGGCATTGCTTTAACCAAATCGCGAACAGTACGCATGCGCTCCTGGAAATGAAGCCGCTCGATCACGCCGTATCGATCGATGAGAACGAGCGTACCGTCACGGTCGAGCCGGGAATGAGTTATGGGCAGCTTGCGCCGTATCTCGATTCCAAAGGCTGGGCGCTGCACAATCTTGCGTCGCTGCCGCACATTTCGGTTGCGGGTTCGTGCGCGACGGCGACGCATGGCTCCGGCGACAACAACGGCAATCTTTCTTCAGCGGTCGCTGCGCTCGAAATGGTCACTGCGTCCGGCGACGTGCTGAAACTGTCGCGCAAATATGACGGCGAGAAATTTCTCGGTGCTGTGGTTCATCTCGGCGCGCTCGGCGTAGTGACGAAAGTCACGCTCAACATTCAACCGACGTATCAGGTGCGGCAGGTGCTGTATGAAAATCTGCCGATGTCCGCGCTGAAAGATCATTTCGAGCAGATCATGGGTGCGGCCTATAGCGTCAGCTTGTTCACCGACTGGTCAGGGCAAAAGTTCAGCGAAGTGTGGCTGAAGAGCCGCGTCACCGCGAAAGAAAACTTCAAAGCCGAGCCACAGTTTTTCGGCGCGACTCTGGCGAAGAAAAATATGCATCCGATCGCGGCGCTCTCTGCGGAGAATTGCACGGAGCAGATGGGCGTGCCAGGGCCATGGTACGACCGCTTGCCGCATTTCAAGATGGGCTTTACTCCGAGCGCCGGCAAGGAATTGCAGTCGGAGTATTTTGTTCCGCGGCACAACGCGGTCGATGCGATCATGGCCGTCGAAAAATTGCATGAGCAGATCACGCCGCATTTGCTGATCACGGAAATTCGCAGCATCGCGAGCGACGATTTGTGGATGAGCCCGTGCCGCCACCAGGACTGCGTTACGATTCATTTTACGTGGAAGCCGGAGTGGCCCGAGGTGAAGGCCTTGTTGCCGCAGATCGAAAAGGAAATCATTCCGTTCCGCGCGCGTCCACATTGGGGCAAGCTGTTCACGATGACGCCGCAACAGTTGCGCAAGAGCTACGGCAAGATGGGCGACTTCATCGAACTGGCGAAATCGCTCGATCCGACCGGAAAATTCCGCAACGAGTTTCTGGATACGAATATTTTCGGAGTGTGATTTGTGCCGCGAGTGTGCTCGCGATTGTTTTGCTGCCTCCTTTCTTAAGGCCGATATCCCGACAGTCTAGATTTCAGACGCGGGTTTGACCTTGGCGCGTTCGAGGTAGGCGCAGAATGCGTTGGCTAGCTGCATCTGGCGCGGGCTTTTGCAATCGGGCTCGAAGAGGAGCGGATTGCCGACGACGATGACGCCGGTTTGCGCGCGCGATGTCGCGACATTGAATCGATTCAGGCTGTAAAGAAATTCCATTCCGCGCGGCGCGTCTTCCGGCGTTGAAGTCGTCAGCGAATAAATCACCACCGGCGCTTCCTGTCCTTGAAATTTATCGACCGTGCCGACCTTTGCGCCATTCGGCAGCGCGGTGAGCAGATCGGACACTTGCGCGTTGTACGGAGCGACGACGAGAATATCGTCGAGCGTCATCGGTTTTTTCGTGGTTGTGGTGCGGAACCATTCGACGCCGGGTACCGTGAGGCTTGAAATGATTTCTTTTATGATCTCGACCTCTTGCGGCGAGGAGTTGCGGCAGCCCGTGTGAACGATAGGAACGAACCATAGGCCCGCGCCGCTCATCCATGGGTGTCCGGCGATTACGCGCTGGTCCAGAGTGGCATGAGGACGAAGGCGAGCTTCGTAGAACATCTCGGAAGTAAATTCGCAAATGTTGGGATGCAGCCGCCACGTTTCTGGCAGGAGCATGCCTTTGTCGGCGGGAATCGTTTTGTGTTCGCCGATCAGATGTTCGAGCGCGGATTTTTCAGCGCCGACCGGGTGACTGCCTTTGAGCGGCCGCTCGAGTTGTTGCGGATCGCCGATGAGGATGAGATTGTGCGCGGCCTGGCCCGCGGCAATCACGTCGGCCAGAGCCATTTGTCCCGCCTCGTCGATGAATAACGCATCGAGGCACTCGAAGAATTCTTCTCGCGGCCACATCCATGAGGTAGCGCCGATAACGTTGGCAGTGCCGTGTTCCAGCGCGGCGAGTGCTTCCTTGTTGTCGTCAACTGTAGGGATCTCAGGGATCGGTGGGAGGCCGTCGTCTTCGCTGCATTTTTGCAAACAGCGCACGCTTGGAATCTTGTCTTCTTCGGCCGCTTCCAACACCTCTTCCAGTAATTTACGAATCACTTTGTGGCTGAGTGCGGTGACGCCAACTTTTTTGCCTTGCTTGACGAGCTGGCAGATCATGCGCGCGCCGGTGAAGGTTTTTCCCGCCCCCGGCGGGCCTTGAATCGCGAAGACGGAGCGGTCGAGCGCGCTTACGATGCGGCATGCTCGTTCTTTCGGTCCTTCGTTTGGAAGAGCGGCGAGCGTTTCGCCGTGGAGCAAACGGGGTGGCTGGCGCAAGAGAAGATCGCGAACGGCGCGAAGCTGGCCCGGCGCGTCGATTGCGGAAGCGGCAACCCAGTCACCAAGTCGAAGCATGGAGTCGGCAATCTTGTCTGAATTGATCGGAGCGTCCCAAACATAGGCGGAAGCCGGGTGAACATCCGCGGTTTTCTTCATT
>DATAMU010000310.1:0-3527 GCA_036266605.1 Candidatus Acidiferrum sp.
CGGCGCGCGTAAGACGTTTCCCGAGCGGCTGCTCGCGATCGGCCACGCCCCAAGCCGTCACCGCCGCGATCACCGTGTTGATCTTCAGCTCGCGCAAATCCACTTTGTCGAACGTATCCGACGCTGCGTGATAATTTGGCATGTAATTCGCTTCGACTTGATTCCCAACCATCGTCGGCACGCCATCCAGCAGAAAGTCCCAGTTGTCCGTTCCGATGTCGCCGTCAAGCACATGATTGTTCACATCCCACGAAGCCAGCGGCCGCAAAATCTCGCTCAGCGCGTCGCGAATATCCGCGCGTCCACTCAGCGAAAATCCCGGCGTACGTCCCGACCCATCATCAAAAACGATCACGCCGCGAATCTTGTCCATCTCCGCGCGATGCTGCTGCACGTACTGCCATGACCCCACCATTCCTTGTTCTTCACCGCTGAACAAAATAAATCGAATCGTCCTTCGCGGCACCAGTCCCGTTGCTTTAATCGCCCGCGCTGCCTCGATCACCAGCGCCGCGTTGCAACCGTTGTCCAGCGCGCCCGTCCCCAGCTCCCACGAATCCAGGTGCGCTCCCAGAATCACCGCCTCATCCGGCTTCTCGCGCCCGCGGATTTCGCCGACAACATTCATCTGTTCCACCGGCCCGGCAATTTTGTTCGGCATCGCAAATCGCACACGCAGTTTTCCGCCATTCGCCTCCGCCGCGCGCGCCAGATGCATCGCGTCCTCGCGCGCCACCACCGCCTGCGGAATCACCTCCAGCTGCCCGTCGCCCGCATTCGTGTGCCGGTACAACAACAGCCGTTCTCGTGCCCCCATCCACAAAATCGCCGCTGCCCCGCCTTTCACCGCGCGATCGATAATCGCCGGCGGAATGGCATACTCCTCGAACAAATCCGCCCACGTCACCCCCACTTTGGTCGACACCAGCAAAATCGATCCCTTCACATTCGCGCCGACCTTCGCGAAATCCTCCTCCGTCCCTGCGCCGACATAAATGACGTTCGCTTCGATCCCGCCCGCAGGCAGCGCCGGCGACCACCCCGCGGACACCAGCCGCACCGGAAACTTTTCCATGCCGTCCAAAATTTCCAGCCGCGTAGCGCCCTCGCTCCACGAATGCGCCAGCTGATACTTCTCCGTGTGTACCGTCACGCCTTCGGAGCGAAACGCCGCCACCGCCCAGTCCACCGCCTTCGCCATCTCCGGCGAACCTGAGACGCGCCCGCCAACCTCATCCGTCAGCCGCCGCAAATTCGCTTCCATGGGGGACGGCCCCATCACCTGCGGAATAATCTTCGCGGCCGCCTCCGCGCATGAAGCTTCGGTCGCCGAACACGCCTGCGGGGAGGTGGCGCCGCGAGCGAGGGGATCGACTTGGCCTGAAGCTAATTGAGCTGGGAGCGGCGAGGCGATGAAGCAACAAAGGAGCGAGCTAAGAAGAAGAGAACGCAGGTACATCCGATGATACCTCGCTGAAAAAATGGGCCATCCGAACGAATGCCGGCCGTGGAGCGGGCGAAGTATACCGCAGGCGCGAAGTGTCGAACGCTGGTTAACAATAACTTGGGGGGACCCCGTCACTTTTTTGCAAGTGCGGAATCTGAAGGACTTCAAAGCGTTTGGAATCAATACTTGCGTAAGTGCGGAATCTGAATGAGTTACGGAGAGAAATCGTTGATGGATTATCGGACCTAGATTCGGGAGAACCGACGCGAAAAGCTTTGTTCGAACGATGGAGAGGGCTAACACAAAAAAGAATATCACAAAGTTTACCGAATGTCAAGCAATAACTACTATGGCATTCGAATGGACCGTTTCGGGAATGGAATGGCGGGTGGTCGGGGGAGTGGGTAGGATAAGCGGTATGACCAATACCGGGAATGCGGGGAAGTATCAGCCGCCGAGCGCGTTCGAAGCGATGTTTAATCGGACGTTTGGGTTTTTAGCAGGAATGGGGCTGGCGCCGAAGTTTATTTACTTGCTCGAAGTGCGGGGACGAAAAAGCGGCAAGATCTATCGTTGTCCCGTGAATCTCATGGATGTCGGCGGGAAACGGATTTTGGTGGCGCCCAGAGGCCGGACCCAATGGGTCCGCAATGCGGAAGCCGCCAACGAAATCCTTTTAAAACGCGCCAGTTACCGGCAGACTTTCGCCCTCAAGCCGATCGCGGACGCCGACAAGCCGGCGTTGCTGAAGGAATACCTCGACCGCTACGCCAGCGCGGTGAAAAAATTCTTTCCCGTTGCTCCGGGCTCGCCCACGGAATCCTTCCGGCCCATAGCAGGGAATTACCCCGTCTTCGAACTGATCGTGAAGTAAGCATCTCGTCACGCGCCGTGGCATCGGCTTGCCAGAAATCGAGCGCGCCTGTGCGAAAATTGAATCCAGAATAATGTCGAACTCTCTTCAAGTCATGAAATTCGGCGGGACGTCAGTTGGCGACGCCAACTGCATCGCTCGCGCTGCCGCCATCGTCCGCTCCACAGCCGCACAGCGCCCCGTTGTCGCGGTCGTCTCGGCCATGTCGGGTGTCACAAACCGCCTCGTCTCCGCCGCCCAAAAAGCCGAGCAAGGCGAACAAGACTTCATCTCCAAGCTCATCGACGACCTCCACACCCAGCACATCACCGCACTGGAAGCCCTCACGAGCAACGCGAACTCCAAGAGCGAAACCTCCGCCGCCATCCTGGCCGTCCTTCGCGAACTCGAGCGTCTTCTTCGCGGCACTGGAATGCTGCGCGAACTCACGCCTCGCGCCCTCGACGCGATCTCCGGCATCGGCGAACGCCTCTCCGCTCCGCTGGTCTCCGCGGCAGTCAACGAACTCGGCGTCAAAGCGCAAGCCATCTCCGCCACCGAGCTCATCGTTACCGACCCGCACCACGGCCGTGCCGAGCCCCTCATGGGCCCAACGCGCAATCGCGCTGCTGCCAAGTTAAAGCCGTTGCTCGACCAAAAAATCGTTCCAATCGTTACTGGATTTATCGCCGCAACGCCTGAAGGCGTACAGACCACGTTAGGCCGCGGGGGCTCCGACTACAGCGCCACCATCCTGGGCGCCGCGCTCGACGCCGCCGAAACGGTCATCTGGACCGATGTGGATGGCGTAAAGACCGCCGACCCGCGCCTCGTCCCCGAAGCCCAGACGATTCCTGAAATCTCCTACAACGAAGCTGCCGAACTCGCCTATTTCGGCGCCAAAGTTTTGCATCCAAACACGTTGCGTCCCGTCACCGCGGCAGGCGTCCCCGTGTGGATTCGCAACAGCTTCAAGCCTGAAAATCCCGGCACAAAAATCACCGGCAAAGGCGACTCTTCCGGCGGCGGCGTGAAAGCGCTCACCGCCATCAAGGACGTCACCATGATCACGGTCGGCGGCCCCGGCATCGTCGGACTCACCGACGTTCTCGCGCGTAGCTTCGCCGCCACCTCCGCGACCCGCACCAACGTCTTTCTCGTCTCTCAATCCTCGTCCCAAAACGACATCTGCTTCGTCATCGCCTCTGCCGACGAAAAGCGCGCTCT
>DATAMU010000311.1:0-1502 GCA_036266605.1 Candidatus Acidiferrum sp.
GTAGGATTTTTCGAGCAGCCAGCGGCCGTTGGGCTGGCGTTTGCTTTCAATGAGTTGGATGGCTTCGGACATGCGTGGATCGGGCCTGGCGCTAGAGGCGCGGAAGTAGTCGAGAGCGCGGAGAATGTCGTAGTGGTAGCGGGGCGGGAAAGCGAGTTCGAGGAATTCCGCGTTGGCGACCTCGCCGGTGGATTTGCGGCGGAACAGGGAGCGATCGAGGAGATATTTTTCGGCGCGGTGGCGGGCGGCACCGATTTCGCTTGTGTGATCCTGCGACTGCGCTTCGACTAGGTCTGAGTGCGCTGGGGTGATGGCGCGTTTGTACTCAAGCAGTCCTTCCAAAACACAAATCGTAGTGTGAAACGAAGAACGACTGGATTTCGGAGCGTCGCAATTCCAGCCGCCGTCGGGGAGTTGCTCGCTCAGAAGTCGGCGTGCAAGTTTTTCATTCGGATGGCCGAAGTAGCCGCCGAGTGCGAGTACGCCACCGTTGATGCAAGGCTCTTCCTCCCCTTCGAAGAAGGGATTTCCGGATTGTTTGACGGGTCGAAGATCCCAATTGCCGGGAGTACAGTCCCAGCGGAGGGTCGATTCAAGGTGCGTGATGGCTTCTTCGACGGCTGCATCGGTGGCGCTGGCGCCAGTGGAGCGCAGGAGTTGCAACGTAAAGAGCGTCGTAAGCCATGCGGGAGCGCCCTCGCGACGCCATGCGCCGTCGGCTTCCTGGCACGCGAGAATTGCGGAGCCGAGGCCTTCGCGCGCAACGCGTGCTCGTTCGATGGCCATGGCTGATGGTGCGGCATCGGTCAGGTCGCGCATCGCTTGCCAGCGGATGGCGGGGTCCGAATCAAAAAGCCAATCGACGGTGTTCACGTCCAAAGTCTACATAGCACCTTGGCTCGAGTCATCGCCAGATTTCTCGTTTAAGTCAAATCAGAATCTGAGGCGTTCGTGATTAAGGCCGAATGCTAGGACTCGGTTTAATCGTGGGCTGGGAGGGAATGGTGCTCGTGCATCACGAGCCATTTGTCGTCGATTTTCTTCAGGCCCATAGTCAAGCGGAATTCGAGCGGTTCCTTTCTGCCAGCACGGTTGATGCTGATGCAACTTCCTTTCGCCGTGACAAACGCAACGTCGGCGCCTGCCGTAACTTCAATGTCCTCAAAATTAAAGGTGACGGGCTTTTCGACGTTTGCGAAAAACAGCTGCCACGTGGCCATGTACGCGTCGATTCCGCGCGATTGAAATGGCGGCGGAACATCGAACATCAGAATATTCGCACCGTGGTCAGCGCGGATGGCGGCCAAGTCCTCCCTCCGAACCGCTTCGGCCCACCGGCCGATGAGCGCGCGAATTTGCTGAACGTCGTTGTTGGGCGAATCTTTGGACATTTACCCCCCTGGATTTATCGACAGCGCGACTGCATCAACACACTTGGACGCACGATTCGGTCGAACGTGTATCTCGTAAGGATGAGCGAGCACGGTTGTTGGGTTGGTCAC
>DATAMU010000312.1:0-4988 GCA_036266605.1 Candidatus Acidiferrum sp.
AAGTGCAGACAGCGTTGCTCCGCACGCTCCGCGACGACGGCAGCGTTGACGTCCGCCTCGCCGCGCTCGATGCGCTCAGCCGTCACGCGGGCCAGCCGCAGGTGCGCAAAGGAGTTCTCGAAGCGTTGCAACAGCAGCAATCGCCGCTCGTTCAAGTCGCGCTCATCGATCAGCTCACCGAATGGCGCGATCCCGACGTAGCGCAGCGGCTGCGCACGCTCGAGCAAACGCCAAATTTGAATCCGGCCGTGAAGCAACGCGCCGAGTGGGCCCTGGCCAAGCTACAGGAATCAACACAGTAACGCGCTGTAACTGAGCGTCGGTGATCGCTAGCCGCTCACCGCAACGTGCGAAGTGTGCCCGAAAAGATTTCGCAGTCGAAGTTGCGAAGAATTTTGAAAGCTCGAAGAGGAGAAAGGAAGGCAAGATGAACCGCACCAAATTTTACCGAGTTCTCGCCATCTACATCGCAGGTCTCGCGTTGCTCGCCTTTTATTTTGCAACGCATCGCCGCGTTGCGCAGTCAACCAAGAAGGCTGTCTCGTTCGTCTCGCATGCAATCGAGATCCGAAAAGCCTACGCCGCTCAGCGCGACGAAGACGAATCCACTCTCCCCGTTCACGATCACGAGATGATCCAAAAATCTTTTCCCCTCACCAACGGCGAGCATCGCTCAATCGAAATCGACAACATCTTCGGCTCGATCGAAGTCGTCGGCGGGTCGGGCAATCAAGTCGAGCTCGTCGTGGACGAAAACACGCGCGCCGAATCGAAAGACGCGCTCGCGCTGGCGAAGAAGGAAGTCAATCTCGACATCACGCAGCCCGACGGCGGCCTACGTCTTTACGTTGACGGCCCGTTCCGCTGCAATTGCGAAGACGGCTGCCGCGGGCAGCGCCGTCGCCACGAAGACGGCTACATCGTGAAAATGGACTTTGTTCTCCACGTACCCAGTAACGTGAGCGTCGATCTGCGCACCGTCAACGAAGGCCGCGTCGTCGTTCGCAACGTGGACGGCCATTTCATCGCACGCAATGTGAACGGCGACATCGAGCTCGACGGAATGGGCGGCTCCGGCCTCGCACACACCGTCAACGGCCCCGTGAAAGTCAGCTTCCGCCGCAATCCGCAGGAAGCCTCCAGCTTCCAGTCGGTCAACGGGAACATCGATCTCTTTTTCGCGCGCGGTCTTTCTGCCGACTTCCGCTTCAAGACGTTCAACGGCGGCATCTACAGCGACTTTCCGGTCACCACGATGCCGGTAAACGCGCCAACGCGTGAAGAACACGGCGGCAAAGTCGTCTTTCGCGCCGATCGTTTCACCGCCGCGCGCATCAGCAACGGCGGCCCCGAGATCAAGATCGAAAATCTGAATGGAGACATCCGCATCCTCGAAAACCATGAATAACCCAACGACAAACACCGCAAAGATGCACACCGAATTTCAAGCAATCGAAACTACAATGAAAGAGAAAAACATGGGCACAGCGAAGAACAGCAACGCAGCAAGCAGTTCGAAACAAAAGTGGATGAAAGGATGCGCGATCTGCGCTGCGTTCCTCGCACTGAGCTTCGCAGCCCCGCGGGTTCACGCGGCTACAGCGAGCGAACTCAACGCAAACGCCGCCGCCGAGGAGCAACAGGGCAAGCAGCGCGGCGGCGATCGCGTCGTCGTCACGCTCAGCGATCCGTCGCGCCCTTCGCACGTCAAAGTTTCGCTCATCACCGGCGGCATCACCGTCAAAGCCCACGAAGGCAAAGACGTCATCGTCGAAGCCCACGCTCGCAATCGCGATGAAGACGACGAAGATCGCCCGGGCCCAAAGCGCCTGTCGATCGCGTCCACCGGCCTGAACGTCGAAGAAGAAGACAACCAGGTGAACATCGGCACGGAATCGCCCAACCGTGCGGTTGATCTCGTAATTCAGGTGCCCGTCCACACTTCGCTGCACCTGCGCGCCGTCAACGACGGCGACATCAACGTGAGCGGCGTCGATGGCGAGTTCGATGTGGACGACATCAACGGTTCCGTCACGATGACGAATATCGCCGGCAGCGCCGTCGCGCACGCGCTCAACGGCAAACTCACTGTATCCTTCACGCGCATCAATGCGAAGCCGATGGCCTTCAGCTCGCTCAACGGCGATGTGGACGTCACTTTTCCCGCCGACCTCAAAGCAAACGTCAGCCTCCGCTCCGACAACGGCGATGTCTTCAGCGATTTCGACGTGAAGATGCTTCCGGTGTCATCGCAGCCGGTTGTCGAGGATGGCCGCACCCATGGCGGAAAATACAAAGTGAAGATGGACAAGACCGTGCGCGGCACGATCAACGGCGGCGGCCCCGAAATGCAATTCACCAATTTCAACGGCCAGATTTACATCCGCAAGGCAGGCGCTAAGTAATTTTGTCTAGTGTAGGGGCGCAGCACGCTGCGCCCCAGCTCGCCCGGGCTACTCAACGGACTACGATTTCGATTTTCTCCGCGTGGCCGAGCGAACCCTGCGCCTCTGCGTTATCTTTGTCTTGGTAGCGCCGGCATCTTGCCGGCTTTTTTTCTTACAATCGATCGGCGACTTCGCTTTGACACCGTTCAGCACAATCACTGCACATCGACGTCTTTGAATCCCAATCCGTGCAGCAGACCGGCAATCGTCGCGCGCCCGTTATCCGCCGCGGTCTTCAGAATCCCGTCCTGCTCCGCCGCTTCCGTGAGCTGCCGCTCCGCTTCCTGCCGCACTTCGGTCTCGAGAAATGGATCGGTCGAGGAAAGCAAACCCGTTTCGCGCGAATAAACCTTTGTCTTCGAATTGTCGAGATTCGTCGTGAAAATTTCCGCCGCCGGCAGCTTGATCGACACTTTGTCGCCGGCCACTGTCACATCTCCGGCTAGCACGCCGCCCAGCGAAATCCCCGCGATCACTTCTCCATGTACAACCAGCAGCAACCGATCCCCCACCAAAAATTTTGGCAGATACGGATTCGAATGCTCGCCCGAAATGATCTTGTCCATCGTGTAGTTGACCGTCTCGAGCCGCTGCAACTGCTGCACCTGTCGCACAACGGTCGGCTGATCGACATTAATTACCGCAGGCTTGTTCACATCGCGCAGCGCGTTGAGCGCGTGCAAGATTCCGAGTCCAGTCGTCATCCAAACAAACGCGCCAATGAAAATGACGGCCAGGATGGCGCCGAGCAGTATCCCCAGGATCCAGGCGCCCGTCGAACGTCGCGGAGGCGGAGGCTCCGGCAACGGCGGGAGCGGCTCAAGAAACAAAGGTTCAGTCGAAGTGCTCATGGCTACCGCTTCATTCGATGCGCACCGCAAGCCCGCCGTTTGCAGCGCCTACTGCTCAGGCTAGCTGCTGCTCCGGGCGCGCCTATGCTTCTTCGAGGGCTTCGCCGACTTCGCCACCTTCTTATGCGGAATCTGCGCCTTCAACTTCTCATTCTCCGCCGACAAATCCGAATTCTCTTTCGCGAGCGCATCCACTCGCCCCGACAGATCCGTGTTCTGCTTCTGCAAATCCGCCAACTGCCCTTTTAATTGCTCATTCTCTTGCCGCGCCTTCGTATCCTGACAACCCGTCAACCCCACCCCAAGACAAACCGCCAACACCAAACCTGCCACGCCATTTTTCCGCATTCCTTCTCCCTAACGCTCGGGGACCAGCTCCGAGAGTGTCCCTACGTTGTAGCCCCTTCTCCGCAAAGAAACAAGCCGCCACGAATCGGCGCTCGCCCGATCCCTGCCACAATTTAGAGCGCGGCCCCACAGCACCGCTCTTGCGGTTTATTAGTCGCAACAACCTCGCCCGTCAAGCACCATGTTTTCCCAATCTCAGTTCACTCGTTGCCGCAGAAGCTTTCTCTTCCCTTTCGACTTTCAACTGTCGACTGTCAACTTCCTTCATCCTTGCTCCCCCAATCACTACCCAAAAGCGTATACTCCTCCCACCCGCCAATTCCGCATGGAGGCTCCATGACCATCCGCATGCGCACTGCGCTCCTTGTAGTCCTTCTCGCCGCTGTTTCCCTCTCGGTCGTCGCCAAAAAGAAACCACAAGTCCCGGCCTACATCCTCAACGCCCAGACCGTCTGCGTCCTCATCGATCCCGACGCTGGTACCTCGCTGAGCGATCCCTTCGGCAACAAGACCGCTCAGGATGAAGTTGAGAAGGCGCTAATGAAGTGGGCCCGATTCCAACTCGTGCAAGAACCCGGCCGCGCCGACCTCGTCATCGTCATCCGCAAAGGCGTGAACAAGCCCGTCGATCGCACCATCGGCAACCTCCCCACCAACGACCGCCCCGGCACCGTGCAGCAGACCGACAACGCCATCCGCATCGGCGGCCAGAAGGGCCGCGCCCCCGGCTCGCCCGACCAAACGATGCCGCAAGACACGCGCCCCGAACAGCAAACCGAAGTCGGCACCGCCGTCGCCCAAGACAGCTTCGTCGTCTACGGCCCCGGCCGAGGCGACCTCGGCAGCTCGCCCGGCTCTCAAATGGGCGACCGCAACATCGGCTGGCGCGACATGGGCAAAAACATCCTCAAGTCCCCCGACATCGCCGCCGTCTCCGATTTCCGCAAAGCCATCGAAGAAACCGAAAAGCAGAACCAGCAGAACCAAAAGAAGCCGTAGCAAGCCGGCTCAGTGGAGTCTGGTTCGAACAGGCGATTCGAATGTACTAGGACGTAATTCATATTGACAAAGTAAACATGGTGTGCTACCTTGCGATGTGTTCGTCGAGTGCCGTCCACGCCGCGGCAGTTTTCCTAACTCCTTCAAAATCAGTACAGCCCGAAAACGCCGTCGCGTAAACGGTTTAGAATCACATCCTTGCACTTTGTCGCGGTGTAACTCCTCTGGAATCACATCCTTGCGCAAAAACACCCGGGGGGGGTGGGGGCTGCTCCATTCCCAAATCGGGAATCCTCGCTGCTCCACGCGACCGCTCGACTTGCCGTATCATCTTCTTGCACCC
>DATAMU010000313.1:0-1875 GCA_036266605.1 Candidatus Acidiferrum sp.
CGGGCCTCTATACAAGTAGCAATATAACACAAGAGGTACCACCTGTCAAGACCAATTTACCATACCGCCGCAAGATTCCGCCCCCGACCGTTCGAACGGCCAGTGCCATCGCACCGCGCAAATCGCACGGTACGCATCAGGCACATGCCTCCGACTTGCAAATTTCAACTTTCGGCCTATCTGCTAACATGCAAATTGCCGCGTTGATATTCGCTTTTTTCACTCAAATCTCACGCGCGCGCCCAAACTTCATGGTCACTTTCGCGGAACTGCAAACCCAAGCCCGTCCGATGCGCTGGTATATCAAGCTGCTGTCGGCCATTCTGGCATTGGTATTTTTTGCCGTTCTGGCTACGCTCGCGATTGCCGGCTTTCTGGTCTACCGCATCGTCAAGCCGCAGCGCACCAGCACCGAAATCAACATGCAGAGCTTTCCCGGCCGGCCCGACGCGATTCAATTCAGCGTCTCCGGCAATCCCAGCACGCGAGAGGGCTGGTTTTTCCCTGGGTTTCGCGGCGCTTCGACGATCATTCTTTGCCACGGCTACGGCTCCAGCAAAGGCGAGCTGCTGACGCTGGTTTCCGCGTTGCAGGATCACCAATACAACGTCTTCGTTTTCGATTTTGCGGCGCACGGCGCCAACGACGGCATCACCTCCTTCGGTTATCACGAAGCCGACGAAGTCCGCTCCGCAATCGACGTGGTCGCGCAACGCAACGATGTGAATCCCGCGAGTTTCGGCCTCTGGGGCTACAACCTCGGCGCGTATGCCGCGCTGCGCGAGGCCGAGAGCGATAATCGCGTTCGCGCGCTCGTGCTCGACTCCGTTTACGACTTGCCCGAACAGATGGTTCGCGTCGGCGTCGAACGCCAGGGCCTTGGCGGATTTCCGCTGATGATCAAGTCCGCGGAATTCAGCTTTCAGTGGCTCAATCACCAGTACCGCGGCGAGCTTCCGCTTTCGAATACGAAACGCATGGCTTCGCTCAACGGCGTCCAGAAATTGTTTATTCAGGCCGCCGACGAGCCGGAACTTGGCGACGTGACGCGCCAGATCTATCTCAAGGCGCCCGACCCCAAAGATCAGGCGGCGATTCCGCACGGCAATTTCGCCAGCATGGACGACCAGGACAAGCGCGAGTACGAAAATCGCGTCGTAAGCTTCTTCCTTCTGAACCTACCCCCAACCGCAGCCGCCCCCGCTTCCCACTAGCTTTTACCGATTCCAACTTTCGTCGCGGCGTTCGCGTCCGCGCATGTTTGTGTAGGGGCGCAGGAATCCTGCGCCCCATGTCCGCACGATCGATTGATCTTGAGATCCCGCAGCGTGAACTGAGCCGCACCGTTCGCCGTCTCAACGCTTCGGCGTCAAATGTAACAACCTCACGCTGTCCGCGTCCGCGGGCCGTTGCCACACATCCTCACACGCAACATCCACCGGCATCTTCTCGCAGCTCGTATTGCCTTGCGTCAGCACGTAAATCTCGCGTGTCGGCTTGCCGTTCAGTTCATGCAGATCGGTATGCAAATAAAAATTCACTCCATAAAGCATGGCGCGTTTTAAGTTCGCAACTCGCAGCGCGTCCAACGGAATTTCGTTCGCACGAATCTGGTCGGCAAGATAACGCCCCGACTGCGTCGAGATCGGAGTGAACGGCAGCGCGTCGTCGACCATGTACATCGCGAAAATCACAGGCATAACTCCGGCAACGATCGCGAAATTCCGGCGCCGGAAAAGACACAGGATCGCCAGCAAAATATTCGCCGCGCCGAGCGCAGCAACTGCCAATTCGATCGCCGGCGCATACACCACCGCCTTCTTCAAAATCTGATCGTCCTGACTAAACAGCGCGAAGAACAGCACCGCCAGCGCC
>DATAMU010000314.1:0-4969 GCA_036266605.1 Candidatus Acidiferrum sp.
CGCCGCCACAAAAAAATGGAGCAAGGTCACGATCCACAGCAAGACGCTGCGAACCTTCAGCCACGCGCTCTTCATATGAAGACGTCCAGGGCCGACGGCAAAATGTCGAGCGACTTGCACGTCAACGAAACGATTTCACCGTCGATCATCACATCGACCGGCGTCGGAATATTGAAATCGACGTGACGCACCGAGCGCCGCGACGCGAGCGGATGCTGGATGTGCGTGCCATCGTAAAGTTTCGGCAACATGCGAATTAATCCAAGACGTCCGATCGGTCCCCAGCGAACAAACTCAATGTAGCCATCGCTGGGATCGGCGTTCGGCGCGATCATCATCGTCCCACCGGTAAACTTGCTGTTGTTGAACGTGAGAAACAATGAGCGCCGCTCATCCCAATCTTTGTCATCGTCGCACCGCAACGCAAAGGGTCGCCGGTTCAACTGCGCCACGCACACAAAAACGCCTAGCAAGTAACCAAGATGCCCGAGCGGCTTGAAACGACGATTCGTGAGCGCGCCAACGTCCGCGGTGAACCCGATGCTTAACAGATTCAGCGAATACGTCAGGCCATCGCCGTGTGTGAGCTTGACCAAATCGACTGGGCGCTTGCGGCCCTCGAGAATCGCCTTCAACGAAGCGTCGGCGCCATCCTTCGTGAAATCGCGCAGGAACGAATTGCCCGTGCCCAGCGGCAAAAAACCGAGTGAAATCCGCCGTTGCGACGCGCCTGCCGCGAACACTCCATTCACGATTTCATGGGCGGTGCCGTCGCCGCCTACCGCGATAAATTGCCTGTAGCCCTGATCGAAAGCTTCTTTCGCAAGCTGTGTCGCGTGGCCCGCAGCCGTCGAAGCAATCACATCGACGTGCAACCCGGCATCGCGCAACTTCGCCAGCGCCGGTCCGGCAAGGTTTGCGGACCGGCCACCACCTGCCGCCGGATTTACGATTGCAAAGAAGCGTTCCATCGAGACGCCGAGTGTCTCCCGACCCAAACGACCCAACAAATAAACGTTACAGAGACTTCACAACGGTTGCGCGATCCAGTTTCGCAAGGCTTTCCGCGAGCACATTTCTCTTTATCTTCATCGATGCGGTGCGCGGAAAGTCTTCTTCATAAACGACGATTCCATGAACGCGCTTGTAGTTGAGCAGACGTCCATTCAAAAATGAAACCGCTTTTTTTAGCTCGTCGTTGTAGCTCTGCCCATTTTCCAGATGAATGACGAGCAGCAACTGCTCCCCGACCATCGATCGCTGCGGCCAAATATAGTTCGCAGCGAACACACAAAATTCCTTCACCGGAAGCGGCTCGAACACCGCCTCGATATCCTCGGGATAAACATTCTTCCCCTCTTCAGTGACGATCATATTTTTCTTGCGCCCGAAGAGTTGCAGATGCCCGCTGCGATCGAAGCGGCCCAGGTCGCCAGTGCGTAGCCAGCCATCGACGATCGTCTCCGCCGTTAGCTCCGGCTCCTTCAAATACCCCGCCATCACCGTGCGGCTCTGGACCTGGACTTCGCCAATTCCCTCTTTGTCGGGCTCGACGATGCGCACATTCATTCCCGGCAGCGGCTTCCCCACAGTGTCCGCGCGAAACGGATGGAGATCGTTCACCGTGATCGCCGTGCCGGCTTCCGTCAAGCCGTAGCCGTTCGCCACCGGAATCCCCAAATCGTAAAAAAATTGAAGCGTCTGTGGCTCCGTAAAAGCGCCACCCACAATGATCGCGCGCAATTCCCCGCCAAACGCGGAGTGAACCTGCTTCAATAATTTGCGGCTCAAACCAAGTCGCGGATGGCTCTTCGTCAGCGCCTTGTTCACGCCAACCAACATATCGAATACACGGCGCTTGCCCGGAGTCAGTGCATCGAAGCGCGCCTGCAATCCCTTTTGCAGATTCTTCAGCACCAGCGGCACGAGGCTGACGTAGGTGATCTTGTATTTCGGAAAAGCTTCGCGCACAAACTCGGGACGCAGCGTTCGCAAATGCACGACCGCGGCGCCGCAGATAAACGGCCCGAAAAATCCAACCATGAAGTCGATCGCGTGATTCGTCGGCAGAATGCTGAGATAGCGATATCCCGGCGCGAACGGATAGAGCGACGTGAGCGCGACGCACTGCTCCAAATAATTGTCGTGCTTCATCATGCAGCCCTTGGGTCGGCCGCCGGTGCCGGACGAATAGACAATCGTCGCGAGGTCGGTGCGCTGGCGCGGTTTGAACACGGGCTGCTGCGTCTTCGCTTGCGTGTCTTCCCACCGCACCGCGCCCGCGAGATCGGCATTCGCGGGCGCTTCCGTCACATACACCAGCTGCACATCGGTCGCGTTGGTGCGGCCCGGCGCCGCGGCCAGCTGTCGCCAGACGGGATACTCCGTGATGAGCACAATCGCGCCGGAATGCGCCAGCAATTGCCACTGCTCGTCGGGAGTCAGCTTGTAATCGAGCGGCACCAGCACACCGCCGCAGAAAAAAATCGCGTACGCCGAAATCAGCCATTTCGACTGATTCGTCATGATGATCGCGCCGCGATCGTCGGGACGAAATCCCATCTCCTGCAATGCGCGCGCGACCGCGTTGCCGCGCTGCTGAAAATCGCGATAGCTCAGCCGGTCTTTCTCGCGTTCGCGATCCGCTTCGATCAGGCATGTCTCGTCAGCAAACTGATTGAGCGCATCTTTGAGCGCTTCGCCGATGGATTGATACTTCGAGAGATCGAGCATTACAGGCGGGACTGGATGCGTGAGGCTAGAGTGCGAAAGTCACTGACGCCCTGCACCTCATAGTCGGGCAGCTCAATATTGAAATGATTTTCGATGCGGCTCAGCAGCTCGAGCGTTTGCAGGCTGTCAATGCCGAGCTTTTTGAAAAAGTCGTCGTCGGCCGCGAGCGTGCCCGGCGGCACGTTGAAATGCTTCGTGGCCAGGTCGAGGATCTCCTGCGTGGTCTGGTCGATGGTGCGCATGGACAGCTCAAATTTATCACTATCTTGGGACAGATGAAAATTGCGCTCGCGCAGAGCGGCCTAGAGCAAAACGAGGCCGCGGCGGATGCCCATGGCGACGGCTTCGGCGCGCGTGGAGACGCCGAGTTTTCCAAGTATCGAGCCGACGTGGAATTTCGCGGTGTGGTCGGAAATGTTGAGCTTGGCAGCGATTTCTTTGTTGCCGAGACCGGCGGCCAGCATTTGCAGGACTTCCTTTTCGCGCTTTGTAAGAGGTTCGATCCATTCTTCTGAGGCGGCTCGCGAGGTGTTCACGGCGGCGTGCGGGATCGCCGCGATCGTCGATGGATGCAGAACGATCAGACCGGAGAACACGGCTCGAACTGCTGCGAGCAATTCAGCGGGGGATACGCCCGCAGGCAAAACGGCTCGCGCGCCTTGGCGAAGCAGGTCGGACGCGGTGCCGTTTTCAGAGCCTTCGAGCACAACGACCGGAATGTCGGCGGCGATATCTGACGGACCGCCAGTCAGATTCGCGACCGCGCCCGAGTCACGCGTGGCATCGACGATGATGACGTCAGGTTCAGTGACCGGCTCGGACAACAAGCCTGTCGCGGTGTCGAGATCGACAGCGCTGCCGACGATTTCGACATCGGGATGAGCGAGCAGCTGTTGCAGGCCGCTGCGAGCCAGCGGCGATGCAGCGACGATGAAGACGCGAATCACGCGGCGACGCTGCTCCGCATGGTGGTTGTGCCGAGCTGCACGGTGACGCGGCGGATGCGCGCGTAGTCGCCGCGAAGAAATTCGAGACGCAGCGTGCGCGAGCCTTCGCCTCGCAGCGCGCGCGACAGATCTTCAAGGACCGAGAAAGGTTTGTCTTCAGCACCGAGCAGAATATCGCCGGGAAGAAGCGAAGCTTGTGCTGCGGGGCTGTTGGGCTCGACCTGAAGTATGACGAGGCCGAATGTTTTCGCGCCGCGATTTCCGCTGCGCGGGACCTGCACTGGATACAGCGTGACGCCGAGCCAATTTTCCGATGGTTGCGATTTTGACTTGCCGCCTGCGAGGAATTCCACGACATCATCGCTGGGAATCGCGAGCGCGAGCTGCCACGCGACCATGGTGTTGATGCCGATGACGCGGCCAGCGGCGTCGGCGAGCGGTCCGCCGGAATTTCCCGGCGCGAGACGCACGCCGGCTTGTACCCATTTTTGAGGGCCGAGGCCGGGGACGGAGCCGACGGCGTAAATCACACCGGTGGTAAGCGCGCCGACGAAGCCGAGCGGATTGCCGATGGCGATGGCGAGTTCACCGGCGCGCAGGCGCGATGAATTCCCGATTGCGGCGGCGGGAAGATTTGCCGCGCGCACTTTCAGCGATGCGATGTCGCGCACCGGGTCGGACGCAATCACGGTGGCTTCGAGCTCGCGCGAGTCCCACAGCTGAACGCGGAGGTTCTTGCGCTGGGCGACGTGCGCGTTGGTGACGATGATGCCGTCGCTTGACCAGATCACGCCGGAACCGTTGCCGCGGCCGCCGGCGTGAACGAGCACCGTCGAGCGGCGCAGCGATTCCGCGATTTCGCCAAATCCGTTGACGCTTGTGCTCATCGCTCGCCTCCGTGCGGGCGTTCGGCGACGGTGATCTCGGCGGTTTGCAGCGCGCCGCCGCGGACGAAGCCGATCGCGAAAGATTTGCCGATCGCGGATCCGTGAAGTTTGGAATGAATGTCTTCGAGGCGCGTAACTTTGTCGCCGCCCAGCGAAACGATGATGTCGCCGATCATCAATCCAGCCTTGTTGGCTGGGCTGTCGGGCTCGATTTCGAGCACGATGGCGGCGGTGCGTTCTTCGCGCTTGAGCGTTTGACGGAGAGCTTCGGGCACACGCACGGGCTGGAGGCCGACGCCGAGATAGCCACGCGGGATGCGGCCTTTTTCAAGGAGCGTATCGACGACGCTGTTCACGGTCGCAGCGGGAGTGAGCGTCGAACCGAAACGTCCGAAGCGCGGC
>DATAMU010000315.1:0-4647 GCA_036266605.1 Candidatus Acidiferrum sp.
CTTCGACGTGGCGCGCGGCGGCGAAGAAACGGCGCGGGCGCTGCAATGCGTTCGCATCGATACCGCCGGAGAGCACTTTGCCCGAAGGCGGCGTGACTGCGTTATAGGCGCGCGCGAGACGCGTGACCGAGTCGAGAAGCACGACGACGTCGCGCTTGTGTTCGACGAGGCGCTTAGCCTTTTCGAGCACCATTTCGGCAACTTGGATGTGGCGCTGTGGCGCTTCGTCGAAGGTCGAGCTGATGACCTCGCCCTTGACGGTGCGCTGCATGTCGGTGACTTCTTCCGGGCGCTCGTCGATCAGCAGAACGATAAGCGCGACTTCCGGATGATTTGTGGTGATGGAATTCGCCATCGACTGCAACATCATCGTCTTACCGGTACGGGGCGGAGCGACGATGAGGCCGCGCTGGCCTTTGCCGACGGGGCAGAGAAGATCGAGCACGCGCCCGGTCATATTCTCTTTGGTGGTTTCCATCTTGAGGCGGCCCTGGGGATAGAGCGGCGTCAGGTTGTCGAAAAAGATTTTGTTGCGGGCGACTTCGGGATCTTCGAAGTTGACGGCTTCGACTTTGATCAGTGCGAAGTAGCGCTCGCCGTCTTTCGGCGGACGAACCTGCCCGGAGACCGTGTCGCCGGTGCGAAGATCGAATTTGCGGATCTGCGAGGGCGAGACGTAGATGTCATCGGGGCCCGGGAGGTAGTTGTATTCGGGCGCACGCAGGAATCCGAACCCATCGGGGAGACATTCGAGGACACCTTCGGAGAAGATCAGACCGTTCTTCTCGGTCTGGGCGCGGAGGATCTGGAAGATCAACTCCTGCTTGCGCATGCCGGAGGCGCCTGGAATGTTCAACTCCTTGGCGATCTTCGCCAAGTCGGTGATGTTCTTTTCCTTGAGCTCGGCAAGGCTGATGCTCATCTGATTGCTTCCTTCAACGCTTGTTTCCTTCATATTTCCTTAACTTTTTAAGTGGGATAAAAAATTGACCGTGACATTCCGAGTTGCGTACGGGGTGGCGCACCGCGGTGGATTGCACGCGAGAACGCATGCAACCAATGAGGGGCGATCCTTCTTTTAAGACAACCGGTGGCGACGCCTGGCAGGAAATCGCAGCCGCGAGCCGGATGACCTCGAGTGACCGAGATCGGGCAGCCGGAACGGGCCTGGTGCTAAGCGACGCTTTTAGTTGGTCAAACTCTTGTCTTTCTCGGTTCCACCGACGAAAGGTTCCGCAACGGGCGCAACTGCGGCAAGTTCGAGAGGCACGATCGGGCGTTCGAGCGCGATCTGCAAAACTTCATCCATGATTTCTACGAAGTGTACCGTAAGGCTCGAGAGGATTTCCTGCGGGATGTCCGCCAGGTCCTTTTCATTATCCTTCGGAAGTATGACTGTGCGCAAGCCCATTCGGTGAGCCGCCATGAGTTTTTCTTTGACGCCGCCGATGGGGAGAACTTTGCCGCGCAACGTGATTTCGCCGGTCATGGCGAGGTCGCAGCGAACGGGAATGCGGGTGAGCGCGCTGACGATGGTGTTGCAGATAGTGATGCCGGCGGACGGACCATCCTTCGGGATGGCGCCTTCGGGCACGTGCACGTGAATGTCGATGTTGCGATAAAAATCCTTCGGCAGGCCGAACGCGTGCGAACGCGAACGAATGTACGCCATCGCGGCTTGCGCGGATTCCTGCATGACGTCGCCGAGTTTGCCGGTCAGATTCAGCCGGCCTTTGCCTTCCATCAGCGTGGCTTCGGTGACGAGCACGGAGCCCCCGACTTCGGTCCACGCGAGCCCGGTGGTGAGGCCGATCTCGTTGTGTTTCTCGAGCCACGACTCTCGATATTTTAGGATGCCGAGAAAATCGTTGACGTTGGTTGGCGTGACTTCAGCCGTCGAGGCGGGGCCGTCGGTGACGACCTTGCGCGCCATTTTGCGGCTGACGTTCTGGATTTCGCGCTCCAGGCTGCGGACGCCGGCTTCGTGCGTGTAGTGACGAATGATGTGCATCAAGCCTTCGTCGGTGAAGCCGAGATTTTTGTCGGTGAGGCCTGTGGCTTCGCGGGCGCGCTTGACCAGGTAGCGCTTGGCGATTTGCAGCTTTTCCTGCTCGGTGTAGCCGGGGATGCGCAGGATTTCCATGCGATCTTGCAGCGGCTGCGGGATCGTGTGCAGGACGTTGGCGGTGCAGACGAACATGACCTTGGAGAGGTCGTATTCGACGTCGAGATAATGATCGGTAAAGGCGTGGTTGAGCTCGGGATCGAGCACTTCCATGAGTGCGGCCGATGGGTCGCCGCGGAAGTCCATCGACATTTTGTCCACTTCGTCGAGAACGAAGATCGGGTTGACGGTGCCCGCCTTTTTCATCATCTGGATGATCTGGCCGGGCAGGGCGCCGATGTAGGTACGGCGATGGCCGCGAATTTCGGCCTCATCGCGCACGCCGCCAAGGGAAACGCGAACGAACTTGCGGCCGGTGGCATGTCCAATGGACATCGCAAGCGACGTCTTGCCGACGCCTGGAGGCCCGACGAAGCAGAGAATCGAGCCCTTGGGATTTTTTACAAGCTGGCGAACGGCCAGAAATTCGAGGATGCGATCTTTGATTTTGTCGAGGCCGTAGTGTTCTTCGTTGAGAACTTTTTCGGCCGCACGGATGTCGCGAATTTCCTTGGATTTTTTCTTCCAGGGCACAGCGAGGAGCCAGTCGAGATAATTACGGCTGACCGTCGATTCCGCCGACATTGGCGGCATCAATTCCAGGCGTTTAAGTTCCTGAATCGCCTTCTCGTGCACGTCTTTCGACATGCCGGCGGCGTCGATCTTTTTCTTGAGCTCGTCGATTTCGTTCTTTTCGCCGCGCCCGAGTTCCTTCTGGATGGCTTTGAGCTTCTCGTTGAGGTAGTACTCTTTTTGCGCGCGCTCCATCTGGCGCTTCACGCGCGTGTTGATGTTGCGATCGACGTTGAGCTTTTCGAGTTCGATTTCGAGGATGTCGCCGATGCGGTTGAGGCGCTCGATGGGATCGACGGTCTCGAGCAGATCCTGCTTTTCGTCTACGGGAAGCTGAAGGTTGGCGGCGATCGTGTCGGAGAGTCGCGCCGGGTCGTCCACGCGGGCCGCGGCGATCATGGTGTCGTAATTGAGCGATTGCGAAAGCTTGATGAACTGTTCGTAGAGCCCGGTAATTTTCTGAACGGTCTGATCGACGGCGGGGGACGGCTCGACGCGGGCGTTCAAGAGGCGAACGGTCGCGCGGAAGAAGCCTTCTTCCGTGGCGATGGAAAGCGCGCGGGCGCGCTCGACGCCTTCGACCAAAACTTTAATGTTGCCGTCGGGAAGCTTCACGCTCTGCACGATGTTGGCGAGCGTGCCGACCGCATAGATTTCTTCGGGCTTCGGATCATCGACCGAAGCGTCGTGCTGCGTGGACAGGAAAATCTTTTTGTCCCCGGTGAGCGCCTCTTCGAGCGCGCGGACGCTGGCTTCACGACCCACGATGAACGGCGTCATCTGCTGGGGAAAAATAACCATATCGCGCACCGGCATCATGGGTACGCGCTTCATTTCCTGTTTCTCTCGATTGAACATGGGGCCCCTGAAATTTACCTCAAGCGGCTAAGAAGCAGGCCGATTTTCGGAGCGCGAAGCAGCCGGATCAACCGGCCTTTTCGAGCAAACTCCAGTTGATTTCGCGAGTGCGGACCATATCTTCGGTGACGACGAAGTCGCGCACTTTGCGCTGCATCGGCAGGTGATACATGACTTCGAGCATGAGGTCTTCAAGAATCATGCGCAAGCCTCGCGCGCCGACTTTGCGCTGAAGAGCTAACTCGGCGACCGTGGCAATGGCATCATCCGTGAAGCGAAGGCGGACGTTTTCGAATTCGAAGAGACGCTGGTATTGCTTCAGCAACGCATTCTTGGGCTCGGTGAGAATGCGAACCAGCGCTGGTTTGTCGAGATCGTTCATGACGCCTGCGACAGGGAGGCGCCCGACAAATTCGGGAATGAGGCCGTAGCGAATCAAATCGCCGGGCTGAACCTGTTCCAGCAACTCCGTGTTGCGCTTTTGCGGCGTTGCCGGCGTCGCGTCGGTATGGAAGCCGAGTGCCCGGCGGCCGGCGCGCTTTTCGATGATTTTTTCGAGGCCGACGAACGCGCCACCGCAGAGGAACAAAATGTTGGTGGTATCGACGGGCGTAAATTCCTGATGCGGGTGCTTGCGGCCGCCCTGAGGAGGAACGTTAGCGACGGTGCCTTCCAGAATTTTAAGCAACGCTTGTTGCACGCCCTCACCGCTGACATCCCGGGTGATCGACGGGTTTTCGTCTTTCTTGGCGATCTTATCGATCTCGTCGATATAGATGATGCCTTGCTGCGCTTTTTGTACGTCGCCATCGGCAGCCTGCAGGAGCTTCAAGATAATGTTTTCGACGTCTTCACCGACGTAGCCCGCTTCGGTGAGCGTGGTGGCATCGACGATGGCAAAGGGAACATCGAGCATGCGCGAAAGCGTCTGCGCGAGCAGCGTCTTGCCGGTGCCGGTCGGGCCAATCAGAAGAATGTTGGACTTGCTGAGTTCCACGTCGCCCGGCTGCTTGTTGAGGAAGATGCGCTTGTAGTGGTTGTAAACCGCAACG
>DATAMU010000316.1:0-3266 GCA_036266605.1 Candidatus Acidiferrum sp.
AACGTGATCACGAAGCCCAGTACGATCGCTTGCACGGCGGCGACCGCCGCGCCTTCGGGATCTTTCTCTCCGATGCGGCGCGCGACCATCGCCGTCGTGGACATCGAGAGTCCGAGCCCGACCGCAAAGACGAGGCTCAGCATCGATTCCGTCAACCCGATCGTTGCGACGGCGTCCGCGCCAAGCCGCCCAACCCAAAAGACATCGACGACTGCGAACAGAGACTCCAACACCATTTCCAGCACCATCGGAATGGCGAGGAGCAAAATGGCCCGATTCAAACTGACGCTGGTGAAATCCTGGTGCGATCCGCGAAGCGCTTCGCGAATCGACGGCCAGATCGGAATCGACGTCGATTCCGTTGCTACCTGCTGCGTTTCCATGTAGTCCTTTGCATTTCTGCGCAAACGCAATCCGATGCGGATGCCATCGCGCGGCTGTACCTACAAGATCAGAAAGACAAAATCAGAAAACAAGTAGAGGGAAGGGAACCGCGAGTCTCGCGGCGTTAGGAAACGACGGGGGTTACGATGACGACATTCATCAGATTTCACCTGTCATCGTTGCACTGCGCGGAAAACCTCACGTTGCAACGGAAAAAGCTAAAAAGGAGTGTAGAGGAAGTCACCCCATCGGCGCCACAAGAATCTTGCAAGACGGAAAAAGCGCTACGAACCCAGGACGCGATCGGTGACCGCAGCCACCTGGGCCATCTCCGCGACGTCATGGACGCGCACGATGTGCGCCCCGCCGAGAATACTTGCGGCAACAGTGGCGGCCGTCGCGAAAATTCTGTCGTCCGATGGCAGCGGCTTTTCACTGCGCAGCGTCGCGAGCTTCTGCGAGGACCTCGGCAAATGGCGGGATTGTTCGTCGAAAGCGCCTTCCTTCGCCAAAGCCAGCGTATGCCCAAGGAATCCTTTGCGCGAAGTCCCGACCGCCAACGGATACCCGAGCTTCGCGATTTCCGGCAACTTCCGCAGCAGTTCGTAATTCTGGGGAAAGCTCTTGCCAAAGCCGATGCCCGGATCGAGCACGATCTGCGATTTTCTAACGCCAGCTTTGAGCGCGATTTCCAACGCCGCGCGAAGATCCTTCGCCACATCGGCGACGACATTTTTAGCGAATGGAATCTTCTGCATCGTGGCCGGCTCGCCGCGCATGTGCATCAGGACGAGCCCACATTTTTTGTCGGCGACCACATCGGCAACACGGGGATCGAATCGTAACGCCGAAACGTCGTTGATGATTTCCGCGCCGGCACGGAGCACGATTTCCGCCACCGAAGATTTCCGAGTATCCACCGAAATCGGGATTTTTATTTTTCCGCGCAGCGCCTGCAGGACCGGCAGCAACCGGCGCAGCTCTTCAACGACTGAAATTTCCGCCGAACCCGGCCGCGTCGATTCCGCCCCGATGTCAAGAATATCGGCGCCGGCTTTCGCGAGCGCCAGCGCCTGTTGAATCGCTTTTTGCGGAGAGAAAAATCTGCCGCCGTCCGAAAAACTATCCGGTGTCACATTTACGACACCCATCACCAGCGTCTTCTTGCCAAGCAAGAGCGATTGCTTTGCAAGGCGCCACTGAAAAAGTTTACGAATCGGCATGTGGGAAAAGTTTACCCGAGAACTTGTAACTGCGACCGTTTTCCGGATCGCGGGCTTTTGACTTTTGCTTACGAGTTGAGCGCGGAACGCGGGAGTTGGAGCTTAAAAATTAGTCGAGGTCGAAATCGCGAATCGGCTTGCCAACCGGGCCATCTTTGGCTTTCTTCATGGCCTCTTCAAACTTCTTCGCCAGGATGTCTTCCTTGTTCGATTCCTGAAACCATGAGTCAGCAAATTTATCTTCCCGCTGGCGATTCTGTTCGGCGAGAATGCCCGCAGCGTCGTTCAGGTCAATTCCGGGTCCCGCTTTCGGCGGCGCTTCGTGAGAAATCACGACGCCAAGCGCCGCATCGATCACCAGCTTTGCGTTGCAGCACGGGCAAACAGACTGAATTGTGCCTTCCGGTTTCTTTGCCATGGGCACAGTCTACGCCTTTTCCCGAGCGAGAGAAAAGGCACCCATCTGAACGGCCTAGCGGTACGTATTGAATTCTCGGACGAGGTCTACCAGCGGAAAAGCGGCGCCGAGTCGCACTCCATAGCGGCTGGGAACGCCCCGCCGCACGATGAGGTGACGGAGATGGCTGCGGACAAACGGCAAGTATTTATCGCCGGGGCCACGGGCTACATGGGGCAGCGCTTGGCTGTAGAGCTTGCGCGGCGCGGACACGCCGTAGCGGGGCTCGTGCGCGGCGGCTCTGAGCGCAAGCTGCCGCAGAGTTGCACTCCGGTGATTGGCAACGCGCTCGACGCGATAACATTTCGCGACAAGATCGGCGGCGCCGGCACATTCGTGCAATTGGTTGGGGTCGCGCATCCGAGTCCCACGAAAGCAAGACAGTTTCGCGAGATCGATCTCGTATCGTGCGAGCAATCCGTAGCCGCCGCCGTCGCGAACCGGGTAAAACATTTCGTCTACGTCAGCGTCGCGCATCCCGCGCCGATGATGCACGCGTACATCGAAGTGCGTAGCAAGTGCGAAGCGATGATTCGCGACGCCGAACTGAACGCGACAATCCTGCGACCGTGGTACGTGCTCGGCCCCGGCCACTACTGGCCGTACTTGCTCGTGCCGGGCTACTGGCTCGCCCGCCAAATTCCCAGCATGCGCGAAGGCTCTTTACGCCTAGGCTTAGTCACGCTGCAACAAATGCTGACCGCGTTGGTCCAGGCCGTCGAAACGCCGACCACCGGAATTCGCATCGTGGAGGTCCCCGAAATTGCAAAGTCGAAGCCTTAGAAAGGATCAGCGTCAGCGGCTGTCCTAAGATGTCCCAAGACAGTTGCTACAGGCGATCGTATGGCAGCCGGTAGGTTGGCTAGGTTGATTGAAGGGCCGTAGGGGGCTGATCTAGGTCGGTGGGCGGAGTCTCGAGATCGACGGCGACGTGAGCCAGCCGCTCCAGCTCGCGGCGGAAGACGAGCCAGAAGTCGGCGCCGATGGTCTTGACGAATCGCTCGTGGGCTGCGCGCCAGCCGGGCAGGCTTTCCCGTAAGGCCTTTACCCCGGCTTCGGTGAGATTTACGAATCGTTGCCGGCGTTCGGCCCGTTTAGATACGGCGATCAGACCTTGCTTCTGTAACTTGCCTAGCGTCCTCGTAAGTGTCGTTGAATCAATAACTAAGATCGATCCCAAGGTGCTGATGGAAGCGGGCTGA
>DATAMU010000317.1:0-5454 GCA_036266605.1 Candidatus Acidiferrum sp.
AAATGCCGATACTACTGGGCTTTTTGCAAAGGACCCGGGATCTCAAAATCGACTGAGGAAAGGGCACATGCCATCTACACCGTACGACATTCTGAGGCGCCACCACGATGGGAGTTTCATCTGGATGGAAGCAGCTTCCGAACTTTCGCACGCGAAGGATCGCCTGCAGCAGCTCTACGCGGCGATGCCAGGCGAGTATTTCGTTTTCGACCAGAAGAGCCAACAGATCGTGGCGAAGATTTCGTCATGTTTGCCGCCTGGGGATTGAGGCGGGCAGGCAAGGAGCGCATATGCCTCGCCCGCGATGGGCTGCCGCAATGCGAGTTGCAGGCCAACCAACTACACGAAGACTGAACTAGGCATACCTCGATTACCTGATGGGCGCGATAGGCAGCCGGAGATATCGTCGCCGAATTGTTGGATGCCAAGTAGGTTGAGCCGCGGTTGACATGCGTAGAACGCGTCGATTCGAGCGGCAGAGGCGCCAATGGGCGCGATAACAACGCAGTGAGAGACGGTCAGGCTTTAAGGAGAAAGACATGATCCGCAATCGAAATCGTTGGCCGCAGGTCGCTTCGGCATTCGCCATTGGGCTGGGCGCAGGTGCGGCGCTGGGGCTTCTCTTCGCGCCAACGTCGGGCGAAGACACACGGGATCGGATTCGAAGCTCGGCGCAGGATGGCGTTGACGAGCTGACGGATCGAGGGAAGACGGCCGTTCGCCGCGTGCGGAAGAACATGGCCGACGCGAAGGACTTCGTGAATAAGAACGTTGCCGACGCCAAGGACTATGTGAACGACGTGGCGGACAGCGCGGAAGTCGCATTCCGCGAGGCGCGCAACGCGGCATCGACGTCATAAACGATTTCAATATTTGATTTGTTTGGTTCTTGCCGAGGTCGTAGTCGAAATCGGACTCTGCCTTGGCCGGCCCAGATCGCAAGCGAAGCGTGGTAGACGCTTTTCAAGGAGGCGTTATGGACTTGCTTTGGACCATCGCAGTTATCTTGATCATTCTCTGGCTACTCGGGATGGTGTCGTCGTTCACGCTCGGCGGATTCGTACACATTTTGCTCGTGCTCGCGATCATCGTGATTTTGATTCGTGTGATTCAAGGGCGCAGACCGGTTTAGTTTCGGCGCGCTGCGAGCCGGACTCCGCAACGGCTCGCGATTCCCCTCTGTGATGCCGGCTGCGGAATGCGAATTCCCCTTCGGCAATTGCTGCGTAGTTTGCGTGAACTGAATTCAATTTAAGGAGCCCGCCGTGGCAACGTCCCAGAAATCGAAGTCACAAGATTTGCTTGTCAGCGTCGCAGAATCGATCGGATCGACTCTTGGAGCGATTGCGGCAAAAGCCGACGCCGCCAAAGACGCGATCGTCGGTGGCACCGACACGGCGGTCAAGGAAGTGAAACGCGAAGCGACGAAACTCGTGCGCAAAGGCAAGAGCACGGTAGCGAAGGCGCGGCGTTCGAAGCCGGCGCGAAAAGCTCGCTCGTCGGCACGCTCGGCGCGCGTCAACGCTCGTAAGGTGGCTCGCAAAGCAGTAACGAAAACCAAGAAAGTCGCGCGCAAGGCGAAAAAAGCAACTTCTTCCAAGGCGTCGCGACGCCGCGCAAAGCGTTAGACCGCGCTCCGCGCCTTGGGGAGCTTCACGTCTCAAGCGTGGCCCACTTTTGAGCTTTTTCGTTGCGCACCCAGCGCTCAAGGAGAAATCAAATGGCTTCCGATGCTCGCGCATTTTATTCGGCTCACCCCGGCACACTCACAGTCGGCGGCACAAAAGCGCTTGGTTTGGCTTGGATTGTTTACGGCGTCTACCGTCTTGCGGTCACCGTATGGCTGATCGCGTTCACCACAACAGCGACGTTAATGTTCGGTTCGCTGCTGACACGCGTGCCCGATCCCTATTCCCTCATGACCGCATTTCACATTCTCTATAGCGTGGCGATCGTGTGGTCTGGAATTTCAGCGGTGCTCGGCATTCTTGCGGGATTGGCGATGCTGATCAGCCAGAGCGCTGCTCGCATTCTTGTGACTGCGGCTGCACTGCTGGCGCTGCCAGAACTGCCGTTTGGCGTGATGATTGGCGTTTACACAATGACGCACACCGCGTCGCGCGACTGACACTCCGTTACCGACCTCGGACGCGAATTCTCAACGCGAAAAATAACCGGTGCGAGTTCGCACTGTGAGTCCTGGCTTCTTGGTTCGTACGACGATTTTGTGGAACGTATTGTCCTTCGTCGCCCCGGAGGGGTAATACCCTAAATCGTAGGAAGTGCGAAGTTCTTCCGCGATCCGGCGGAAGTACGTTTGCGGATCGACCTCCTGAGCATCGATGTGCATTCCCCCTGTTTCACGGGCGAGGCGATCCATGACGCGAATTCCATATTGATTGCGCGCGGTGAGCTTGCCGTGCTCTTTTTGCGTGTAACGGATCGCGAAGAGAAGCACATTTTGTCGCTGGGCTTCTTCGATCGTGGTCATCATGTCGTGCGAGCTGGAATTGTCCTCGCCGTCGCTGAAGATCAAGAGGGCGCGACGGCCGTTTTCGTTGGCGAGCTTTTCTTCGATCGGATAAAAAATCGAATCATAGAAAGCGGTGCCGAGATCCCGCGATTCGTGCGGACCTAACTCGGGGAAATGCTCCGGCTTTTTCGCGTAGGCCTTCCATTGCTGCAACATTTCGGCGCCGGAGCGTGAAAAATCGGTGACGAGGCGGACATAGTTGCCGAAGCCGACGAGAAAGGCGCGGTCGTTCGGACCGAGTGCAGCTTTGAAGAACGCGTCGAGATCGCGTTCGTGTTGTTTTTCGAAGTGATCCTGGCTGCCGCTGGCGTCCACGTCCAGGCCAAGGGTGAGCGGCAGATCGGTGCTTTTGGCGAAGTAGGCGATTTTTTGCGGAGCGGAGTCTTCGAGCACTTCGAAGTCGTCTTGCGTCAACCCATCGACGAGCGCGCCACTGGCGTCGCGAACGGAGAAGGCGACGTTGACGAGATTTACGTCGATCTTGATGGACTCCTGTGCCCTTAGCTTTGACTCGAATACGCCAGTTGCCAGTAGTGCGGCAATCGCCAGGCGCAAAGTAATTTTCGATACGCGCGTTCGCATGTCTCTCCCGACCGGCTCAGTGGATTGCTCAGTTAAACGTGCCGAGTAGGCGATTTGTTCCCGCAAACTACCGCGAACTTCTGTGGGTCAGTACACCCTTCCCCCGATATCACCTTTTTATCCAACGGCTTACCTTCGGTCTGGTCAGGAGAACACTATGACATTGTCGAAGAAAATTGGGTTTGAAGCACTCGTGCTGGGGGCGTGCCTGTTTCTCGGTTCGTCGCTACCGGCTACAGGAGTTCGAACGCAGGACGCGCAGCAGCCGGCAGCGGACAACACGAAAAACAATAAGGGCGATCAATCGTCGGACGCCACGACGGCGGACAAGCAGAAGATGAACCCGGCCGATCGCGATATGACGAAGAAGATTCGCGCGGCGCTGCACGGTGACTCATCACTGTCAACGTACGCACACAACATCAAGATCATCAGCCAGGACGGCAAAGTCACGCTGAAGGGGCCGGTGCGATCGGACGACGAGAAAGCGGCGATTGAAGCCAAGGCGACTGAAATCGCCGGTACGGGCAACGTGACGAATCAGCTCACGGTCGCGCCACCGAAGTCTTAATTCTTTCCCAGCGGTCAGCCTCGTTGTGAAGTATCCGTTTTTTTACGAATTTTTTGACGAACCGAAGATGACAAGTCGCAGATCAGTTGGACAACAACGTTTGAGATTCTAAGGAGAGAAACCATGGCAGATAAGAAAACGGCAGTATTCGGGATTTATACCACGCGCAACGGAGCGGAGCAGGCGGCCGATGCGTTGGTAAGCGCGGGGTTTTCGTCAGGCGATATTTCTGTGCTCTTGCCGGAAAATCTTGGGACGCGAGAGATTGGAACCGAGAAGGCTACGAAAGCTCCGGAAGGCGCGACGGCCGGTGCCAGCACCGGCGTGGTGCTTGGCGGAGCGCTTGGATTGTTGGCCGGGATTGGCGCTCTTGCTATCCCTGGCGTCGGGCCGCTCATCGCGGCGGGGCCGATCATGGCGACGCTTGCGGGTATGGGAGCGGGTGGGACGGTCGGCGGCCTCACGGGCGCGCTGGTCGGCGCCGGCATTCCGGAGTTTGAGGCCAAGCGCTACGAGGGCATTATCCAAAAGGGCGGCATTCTGCTGTCGGTGCATGCCTCGACGTCGGAGGAAGTAACCCGGGCGAAGCAGATTTTGAAGGGCACGGGCGGTGAAGATGTTTCTTCGACGGGCGAAGCGTCGGTCAGCAAAGAGGATCGGGCGCGGGGCACGACGGCGTAAAGAACCAGCGAATCCATCACGAGAACACGAAGGGCCGCGAGATTCGCGGCCCTTTTATTTGGATATTGAGCGTGATGTCGCTATTTGTTCTTGGAGTCGTAGCTTTCGCCGTAGATGGCGGGGACTTTACCGCCTGCAGGGCGGAGATACACCGAGAGTTGACCGCGATGATGGATGGAATGACGGAGGCCAAGATCGAGGAACGCGACGGCTGGCATCTTGACCATGCCGCGGAAATCCATTTCTTTGGCGAGATGTTCACCGGTTAATTCCGTGAGGGCCGCGTGGTCCGTGGGAAGGATTTCGTCGTAATACTTGGCGATGTCGGCGCCGGTCAAGAGTGAGTCTGGCTTGGGAGTTGGGGTAAAGTCAAAGAAGCCTTTCGCAACGGAAGAGAAGAAGCGATGTTCGGCCGCGACGATGTGCCAGGCGATTTCAAGCGCGGTGCGAGCGGCGGGCTCGGGTTTATAGTCGCCGCCATTGTCAGGGATGGCGGCGAGAACGGCTTTGGTCGTGCCGTGTTCCCGTTTGATCGCGGTGAGGGCGATCTGGAGGGCACACTTCGCAAGGTTAGGTGTTAGGTCGGGCACTCGTGTTCACCTCGGTCCGAGTATACCGATTCGTGCGAGAGCGCGCCCGCCGAGGCTTTGTTAGCGAGCGCTGCCGCGGTTTTCGCCGGCACCGTTGTGCATGTTTCGGAGGACCCAGACGGCCAAAGCGGTGTCGCTGTTCGCGCCGGTTTTGCGGCGCAAGTCGCCGATCAGGCGATAGAGGGACTCACGCGGGAGCCTCATTTGGACAGCCATTTCTTTCGACGATGCGCCCGAGGCTAAACCGCGGAGGAGGATGGTTTCTTCGGCGGTGAATCGAGGTGAGGCCGGGGCGTTTTTCGCTGCGACGGAAGCGACGGGTGAGATTGAGCCCGCCGCGTTTCTGTTTATCGTGGCGGTCATGGGCCGAGTTGCGGCGAGCGGCTTCATGACTGAGGGTGGATTCACGGCTGGAACTGCGGTTGGTGCGGTAGCCTGTGCAACGCTGGATGCTGGAGGTGTTGCCAGCACGGCCTGCTTAAACTCTACGGATTTCA
>DATAMU010000318.1:0-7779 GCA_036266605.1 Candidatus Acidiferrum sp.
AAACGCAATAATCGTCCCGATCCCCGCCGTCGTTCCGCTCATCCCGCTGACCGTCGCCACCGACCGACTCTCAAACAAATCCGTCGGCAACACATTCGCGATCGTCGAAAACGCCGCATAAGCAAACGTAGCGATCGCAAACAACAAAGTAATCAGCCAAAGCTTCACAGTAAAAATCGTCGGAATCAGCAGCATCACTCCGAACCCGCCAAACACCACCATCGACTTCCGCGCCGCACCCACTGACCATCCGCGCTTGATCAAAACGCCCGAAATCCACCCGCCAAAAAAATTCCCCAGATCGGCCGCGAGAAACGGAATCCACACGGCAACGAGCCCGTTCTTCAGCTCGATTCCCTTGGCCACCAGGAAAATCGGAAACCAGTCCGTCACAAAAAACCAAACCGGATCGGTCAGACCTTTCGAAATCAGCGTCCCCCAGGTCTGCGGCAGCTTCAACAAATCGCGCCACTTCGGCAGCGTTCGCGTCCCAGGCGCTCCCGCATCGATCGACTCCTTCTCGATGTCGCTCAACAGCATCTGCCGCTCTTCATTCGTGATCCGCGGATGCTCTTGTGGCCGGAAATACATCTTCCGCCACAAAATCAGCCACAAAAATCCCAACAGCCCGGGAATCACAAACGCGACGCGCCATCCCCAATGCAAATAAATCGGCAAAATAATGAACGGCGCAACGGCGCCACCGACTGAAGATCCACTGTCGTAAAACGCCGCCGCCAATCCGCGCTCGCGATTCGGAAACCACTCCGAAACCGCCTTGCTCGCTCCCGGCCAGTTCGCCGATTCGCCTAATCCAAGCAAAAATCGAAATCCAGCAAAACTAGCAAACCCATTCGCCAGCGAAGTCAGCAGCGACACCAGCGAATACCAGATCACGCTGATCGTCAGCCCTTTGCGTGTTCCGATGCGATCGATCTGCCGCCCGCAAACCGTCTGCCCGATCGAATACGCCAGCCGAAACGCGATCGCGATGTTCGCGTAGTCCGTATTCGTCCAGTGGAAATCCTGTTTCAGAAATGGCGCGAGGATCGACAGCGTTTGCCGGTCGATGTAATTGATCACGGTGGAAGCGAACAAAATGCCACCGATCCACCATCGCAGCGAAGGAATCTTTCGAGCCTCAGTCATGCCGTCGCCATCCGGCGAGGTTATGAAGGTTTCCGCGCGCGCCGCTCGTGCTGCGTCTCCAATCAAAAAAAGCTGTCATCCTGAGCGAAGCGAAGGATCTCAGCCCACAACACGACTCCAGACCAATCCGGATTATCAAAATCGCTCCCGCCGACCTCGTCGTGCGAACCAACCGAAACCCATCGAAACTTCTCGAAACCGCATTCGTTTGCGCCGCATGATTCTACACGCCACCGCCCAAAACGCACTTCGTTGTTCTTTGGCGTATTGCCTTCCACTTACCCGAGCACGGTAGCGCCGGTTTACCCTGAGCCTCGAAGGGCACCCTTGCCGGCGATTTTCCGCTCCGCTGCCTCAACTCTATCCGCAGCCCACCGAACGAGTCATGTTGCACCTGCGCATCTTGCCGAAGTTTTACCGCCCGCCACTTTGCGGTGCCGCATCCGGCTGTGTTGTAATGTTCGTGTAACAAACGCCGTTTAGTCTCCAACACAGATGCCTAATAGTCCCGTCGAAAATCCGGAATCATCACAAAAGGCGCCCCGAACCGAGGCCGCCAAATCCACATTGCCCCAGCCGGGACGTCCCGTCCCCAGCCGCGCATACCCTGGCGCGCTCATCGTCGTCGAAGGCACCGACGGCTCGGGCAAGAGCACCCAACTTTATCTTCTGAAACGCTGGCTTGAGATTGGCGGCTATCGCCTGCATTTCACCGAGTGGAACTCGTCTCCTCTCGTGAAGTCGGCAACTCGCCGCGGTAAACAGCGCCGCTTGCTCACACCGGCCACCTTTTCGCTGCTGCACGCCGCAGACTTCGCCGATCGCTGCGAACGCCAGATCATGCCGCTGCTGCAAGGCGACTATCTCGTTCTCGCCGACCGCTACGTTTACACCGCCTTCGCGCGCGACGCCGCTCGCGGCTGCCCCGAGCGATGGCTCCGCAACCTGTATCGATTTGCCCCGGTGCCCGACATCACTTTCTATTTCCGCGCTCCCCTCGACGTCGCTGTCCATCGCATTCTTAGCGGCCGCCCGAAGCTGAAATACTACGAAGCCGGCATGGACCTGGGCCTTTCCTACGACCGCGCCGAAAGCTTCCGCCTTTTCCAGGCGCGCATTCTCGAGGGCTACGACAAGATGGTCGATTCCGACAATTTCGTCGTCCTTGACGGAACTCTGCCGGTGAACAAGTTGCAAAAGCAGATGCGCGACATCGTCGCATCCAAAATCGATCTCAAGCGCTTTGCGCCGCACGCCCCGGAAGCCGAATGACCCCGGAAACCGAATGACCAAGAAACATCACGAAGAAGGCGCAGCAGCAATGCCCGAGCACGAAAAAGAAAAAGAGAAAGACAAGGCACCCGCAGCGACGGCAACAACGACGCCAACCGCTGAACAAGCGGCCGCGCCTGCGCAACCCGTTCCGACGACGAAAGTACCCGCCGCCGAAGAAGACGCCTCGCAATATTTCTTCGGCGAACCGCTCGTCGGGTTCGACCCATCCGAAATCACCGGTACGTTGATCGTCATCGAGGGCATGGACGGCTCCGGCCGCTCGACGCAGATCTCCCTTCTACAAGAGTGGCTTGAGTCCGAAGGGTTTGCCGTGCAGACCAGCGGACTGCGCCGCTCAAACCTGGTCGGTCGCGACATCGACGAACTCCTCGCGAAAAACGCGGTGACGCGCCTGACGCTTTCGCTGATGTACGCAACCGATTTCTTCGATCAGATCGAACACCGCATTCTTCCCGCCCTGCGTTCCGGTGCGGTCGTGCTTGCGGATCGCTTCATCTTCACGTTGATCGCACGCGGCGTCGTTCGCGGCATCAATCGCGACTACATCTCCGGCCTCTACGCGATGGCGTTGCGACCTCATCTCACTTTTTGGCTCAACGTGCGCCCCGAAACCGCATTCGCTCGCGAATTTAAAAAAGCGCAAGCCATCAGCTATTGGGAAGCCGGCCGCGACATGTCGCTCTCGCACGATCTCTACTGGTCGTTCATTCGCTACCAAACAATGATCAAGCGCGAGTTTGAAGTCATGGCCAAGCGCCACAACTTCATCGAGCTCGATGGCGAAGCCAGCGTCTCCTCCGTGAACAAACAATTGCGGCAGCGCATCGGCGAGCGCCTCGGAATTCGTGCGACAAAATACGCGCCTTCCTCCGCGTTGCAGCACCTCTGGCGTTAAACTCTCCGCATGCCAGAGCCAGTTCACATCGCGGCGATCGACGCCGGCTCCAACGCAGTCCGTCTTTCCGTCGCGCGCGCCTACTCCGCTCTCGACATTGAGCCTCTCTACAGCGAACGCTATTCGCTGCGCCTCGGCGAAAGTGTTTTTCTGCGCCATCGCTTCACCGAAGACATTTTCAAAAAAGGCGTGAAGGCGTTTCGTCACTTTAAAGACGTAATGGATGAATACGGCGTCACGCGTTATCGCGCGGTGGCGACCAGCGCTTCGCGCGAAGCGCGCAATCGCGAAGTGTTTGTTCGCGACATTCGGCGAAAGGCCGGCATCTCGCTGGAAGTCATCGGCACCGCGGAAGAATCGCGGCTCGGTCGCGAAGCGGCCATCGCGGTGATGGGCCCGGAAGCGCCTCCGCGTTGCATCATCGATCTCGGCGGCGGCAGCCTTGAAATCAACATCCTCCACGATCACAACGTCGAACAGAACGCGCAGATTCCCGTCGGCACAGTGCGATTGATGACGACGTTAGGAATTCCCGGCGTCATTCGCACCCAACAGTCGGAGCAGGTGCGGCGCTATGTGAAAGCGCTGCTCGAATCGAAAATGCCGAATCGGCCGAATCTCGCCGACAGCATCGCCGTCGCGCTGGGTGGCAGCGCGGAAGCGCTTGCGGCGATTGCTCCGGGACCGCGCGAGCATGGCGTGCCGACTTTGCAGCTTTCGCTGTTGCGCGAACGCTTGTCGGGAATTCTTGAGCGCGATGTTCGCGAGCGCATGAAAGCCTATGCGGTCCGCCGTGATCGCGCCGACGTACTCGGGATCGCGGCCATCATCTTTATCATGATTGGCCGCTATTTGAATTTACGCACGCTTGCGGTTCCGAGCATCGGGATCCGCGAAGGCCTGCTGCAAGAAATTGCGCGCGACGCGTTTTCGCGCAAAGAGCCGCATCGCTACAACGCTGCCGAACGTCAGGTTTTGACCGGCACTCGCGCTTTCGCACGGCGGTTGAAATACGATCAGCCGCACGCCGAGCACGTCCGCGAGTTGAGCATTTTGCTCTTCGATCAGTTGCAACCGGTGCATCATTTGGCGCCGCACGCGCGCGTTTTACTCGAGGCGGCAGCGATGCTTCACGATGTCGGCCACATGGTCAGCCACCGAGGTCACCACAAACACGGTGAATATCTTGCGCTCAACGGCGACATCCAGGGCCTCGACGGACACGATCGCTGCATCGTCGCGGCGGCGGTTCGTTATCACAATCGCAAGTCCGTGCCAGCGGGACATCACGTCGCGTATTCATCTTTGACCAGCAGCGAACAGCGCATCACGCGGCGTCTCGCAGCGTTACTGCGCGTCGCCGAAGCGCTTGACCATTCCCATCGACAACGTGTGACCAACCTTCGCGCATCGTTTCAGCGCGGCGCCGTCGGCCTGCGCGTCACCGCTCGTGGTGACGCCGCCGAAGACTTGGTAGACGCCAATCGCAGCGCCGAACTTTTCGAAAAAGAATTTCACGTCCGCCTCTACTTCCGCCAAGCCGACCAGTAGACCGTTCCACCCGTCCGGCAGACGGGATCGGGTTTTGGGTGCCGCATCCTTTTTGCTTTCTAAAAAGGGTGCGGGTTTAGATTCAACGTAACTAGCCACCGCAACGTGAACCTCGACTCTCCCACGAAACTCGTTGAAAAAGTCACTGTGCTATAATCCCCTCGACGAACGCTCTCTTCCGGTTTTCCGGTGACGTCACCGTCCTTCACCGGCACGAACCGAAGCGCACAGCGGCAATATGCATCTCCGCCTACCAGCGGTGAGCACCGAAAACTCCCGCCTCCCGGTCGCTCCGCCGTCAAAACCAACCCAAACAAGCGACTCAGCGCCACAAATTCCCAAATCGGGACAAACACGCTCGAACACGCACATCCGCAAACTCAGCATTCTCAGGCGCTTGCACACTCCTGTTTTCTGTAGGTTTGCATCCCATTCATTCTTCAGACCTTGCCCACTCTTGGAAAAACAAGGGGGGTACACCCCTATCGTTCCCAAATCGGAACTCGCCCGATCACCGTGCGCTTACTTGCGGAGGAGTTTAGGGGTGGCGAGCCAGAGAAGGTGGCCGCTCGGAGGCGAGAGACGCTTGAGTTCAAGGGCGGCGACGCCGGCTTTCTTCAGCTGCGTGACTTGGTGCTTCGACCCGATCGCTGCTGCGAGCAGATCGTCGAGTTGGGGGGCGTGGCCGAAGCAGAAAACGACAGACGAGTTTTTTTCTTTGGCGAGTTCTTTGAAAAAATGAGAAGGCTCAGTGCCGGGAAGCAAGGAATCGGAGCGGCGAATTTTTTGCTTGGGATAGTCGAAGGCGGCGGCGAACAGTTCGGCGGTTTGCATTGCCCGGACGTAGGGGCTGCTGATCAACAAGTCGGGCTTGATCTTAAATCCTGCTACGCGCTTGGCGACCTGCTTGGTCTTGTCGATGCCCTCTTCGGTCAGGTAGCGCTCAGGATCGGCGGGAGATTTTGGATCTTCGCGGTCGATGGCGATGCCGTGGCGGACGATGTACAACTCCATTTTGAGGAGGCTCCTTTTCGTTTTCAATATTGTGATGCGCACCACTTTGCTATCGGTGCGCGATTCATCGCGCTGTGACGTGGTAGTCGATATCGAACAGCGCAGACAGAATCAGAAGATTGAGATCTTGAAGCTCAGGAATTTTTTGGGATTCTGGCGGAAGTCGCCAATGAGCAGGCGCAGGTCGCCGGTTAGGCCCGTCAAGTTGTCGTAAAGCTGTGGATCGGAGAAGAGCTTGCCGGCTGTGGTCGTGTTGTCGTTGAGCTTCGCGGTGGCGTTCGCGAGATTCGTGCTCGTGTCTTTTAGCTTGTTGTAGAGGGCGTCGTCGGTAGCGAGTTTTCCGAGACTTCCCTTTCCGGCGCGAACGTCTCCGAGCATGCCGTTGGCGTTATCGACAGTCGATTTGAGCTGATCGTAAAGCTGCGGATCGTAGAGTAGCTTGCCGAGCGTTCCCTTCTGCGCGCGCAAGTCGGCGACGATTGTGTTGACGTTGTTGTAGAGTTCGTCGCTCGTCATCAGCTTGCCGATCGAGCCTTTGCCGCCGCGAATGTCGGCGATCATCTTGTTCGCGTTGCCGAGCGTCGCATTCAGATTGTTGTAAGCCTGCTCGTCTTGAAGCAGCTTGCCGACGGTGCCCTGGCCGGCTTTCACTCCCGCGACCATCGACTGCACATCGACGGTGATCACTTTCAGATTGTCGAGCAGGTCGGAACTCTGCGCCATGATCTCACCGATGCCTCTTTCCGAGACGCCTTTCACTTCCTGATCTTCTTTGAGCGGTGTGCCGGTGAAACCGCGGGAGATGTTGATGTATTTGTTTCCGAGAAGACCTTCGGTGACCAGCGTCGCGTTGCTGTCGGTAAGAATGTCGGGCTGGAAGCGGCGATCGAGCCGCATGACGATTTCGATGCTCTTGGATTTTTCAGGTACGTGATTGGCGGTGCGCGGAACGAGGCGCAGCGTTTCCACATTGCCGACGTCAACGCCGTCGATGCGAACGGGCGCGCCGGTTGCGAGGCCCGCGACGTCAGGGAGATAGGTCTTGAGGCGATACTTCGGTCCCCAGAAGCCCGCGCCGGTGACATAGAAAATGCCGACAGCGAGTACGAACAGGCCAACCAAGACGAACAGGCCGACACGAAGTTCGGTCCACGTCAATTGTTTGCGCATCGCCATCGATGCAGTTCCTCCGCCGCGTTTAACTGCCGGGATTCCGATTCAACTACGAATTCGAGTGACCACCGCTGGTGCTACTACTACTGAGAAACAGAGTACAGCAAGTTCACACAAGATAGCGCTTGAGATACGGGTCTTTTGTCGATGCGATCTCCTGAGGAGAACCGTCGAAATAAATGCGGCCCTCGTTGTAAACGACAAAGCGCGTGACGGGTTCGTCCTGATTGGCCTGGACGCGCGTTGAAGAAGCCGGATCGCGGACCACGCGCCTGGTTTGCGGATCGAATTTGAAATTGGCGAGCGCGAAACCGTCTTGCACGCGATGCGTGGCGAGCAGAGCGGTTACGCCGTAAACATCGCGCAGGCGGAGGATCAGCGTGATGATCGTTTGCGATGTGACAGGGTCGAGTCCCGCGGTCGGCGAATCGTAAAGGACGATTTGGGGGCGGCTGACGAGAGCGCGGGCGATGGAGACGCGGCGGCGCATGCCCCCGGAAAGTTCGGATGGGAGCTGATCGAGCGTGTGTTCGAGTTCTACGAATCGGAGGACTTCGCGGACGCGCTGATCGATTTCGTCTTCTGCGACTTTGTCTTCACGGAGGCGATAAGCAACGTTGTCGGCGACGGTCATGGAATCGAAGAGCGCGCCTTCCTGGAAGACGAAGCCGATTTGACGGCGGAAGGCGAGGAGGTCGATT
>DATAMU010000319.1:0-3155 GCA_036266605.1 Candidatus Acidiferrum sp.
AAATCGATGCAAAGCTCCGTTCTTCCAGCGATTCCGCTCCATGCGATCTCGACAAAGTCCTCGCACAAGCCGCCAGCCGAGCCACGGAGCTCGTAGACAATCTGCAGAACTTCACCGCGCGTGAACAACTCGACTACCGCACCTACGGACCAGGCGGCTTCGGCGACAACCGCGGCGGCGCTTCGGCGTCGTACAACTACACGGCGACGATCACGAAGCACGAAAACAGTTTTTCTGTGAACGAAAGTCGTAAAGCCGCGCAGACTGCGATGGAGTTCCCACTCGCGAATCAGGACATAGGCCTGCCCGAAATGGCGCTCATCTTTTTTCCCACTCTTCGAACCGGTTACGAAATGAAGTGCGAAGCCGCCGCCGATTGGAATGGCCGCGCCGCGTGGGTCGTTTCATTCCGCCAGCGAAAAGATCGTCCGGACGAGACCGCGGCCTTCTACACCAATCAGCGTTCGTATCCCGCGCCTCTTCGCGGCCGCGCTTGGATCGCGCAAGACACGGGCGTCATCGTCCACATGGACATTGCGCTGATGCACGAAATCGCCGCTGTAGATGTTCGCGAATGGTATCTTTCGATCGACTACGCGCCCGTCCGCTTCAAATCAAAAGACGTCGTCGTCTGGCTCCCACAAAACGCCCAGACCTGGGCTGCCTTCGACCTCAATCGCGTGGTCGTCTATCACAATTTTTCCGACTTCTTCCTCTTCAGCGTCCAAACCACGCAACAAATTTCCCAGTCACCGAAATAAACTCTTCTATTCTGGCAGCGCTTTCTTCCTCAACTCTACTTTCATCACAATTTCGCCGACGCTTTTCCCACCCGATTCCGCCTTCACCGTCACCCCCTGCGCCGAATCGCGCCCCTTTGACTTATCACTCAGCGAACCAAGCGCAATCTCCACCCGCGTCCCCGCCGTCTGATGCGCACCAACCTTCACCGTCCCCGTACCGCTCGTCGCCGTCCACCCCTGCGGCAACTCCGCCGACAACTTCACCACGCGCTCCTCGCCGGTCGAATTCCGCACCCACAACGGAACGATCAAGGTTGTGTTTTCTTGCAGCGCAATCTCCGGAGGCTCCGGATGCGGCAGTTGCGTCAGCTGGTGCGCCGCACGAAACTCCTCGTAAAAACTCCACGGCCCTGCCAACGTCAAAGCTATGTCGCCCTGCGGCGCTTCCACCGTAAACGCCGCGCGTCGAAACGGAATCGCGTCACTCGTCACGTTTTCGAAAATCGGCGACGTCACGCTTCCGCCTACAAGCGATTTCCCCAGCACGAAGTGCTGCTCGTCCGCCCAGCCATCGGCCTGCATCATTTTTTCGATCGCCGCGTCATCCATCTTGTCGAGCCGGTCTGCAAAGCTCTTCGCCTGCGTCTGATGCACTCGAAACGCATCCAGCGAAGCCCGCCAGTACGGCTTCTTCGTCGATTTCGAAATTTCCTTCACCGAATATGACGGCCCCATCCCTTTGAAAATGTCTTCGCGCTCTGCATCCGGAAAATAAAAAATCTTCTTCGGCTGCCACGGCCGCAGCCCCTCGAGGTACGCCTCCAGCCTTCTCAACGGTTCCGCGACCTGGTTCGGAAAAACCGTCGGATCGCCAGCAAGATCGAACGCTTCGGTTGCGACAACGCCCGCCGCCTGGTGATCCCCGTGATCCTCGCCAATAAATGTCCCCGGCAAAAACGTCAGCACCACTTCCGGACGCGTCAGCCGCACCAGCCGCACCAGCTGTTCCAACGCTGCGCCGTGCTCCCAGTTAGCCAGCGACACCAGCACGTCCTGTCCCGCGGTATCTTTCCCGTCCAGAAACCACACATTCGAAATCCCCAACGTCGCATTCGCCCGGCGTGCTTCGATCTCCCGAATCGCCGCCAAACCCGAGGCCTGCTCCGTGCCGACTTCGTTTCCTCCGTTGCCGCCACGCGTCCCGTACACCACCGCCACGCGCTTCCCCTCGTCAATCGCTCGCGCCAAATAAGCCGTCGCCGCCCCTTCGTCATCCGGGTGCGCCACAACCAAAAGAATGTCCGCTTTGTACCGCGCATCCGGCTCTCGCAGCTCCATCACCGCCGGCGCCTTCGCATCCGGTGCGTTCTGCCCGTGCGCGCTTCCAATACCCACCAACACCGCGCAAATCGCCAGAACTCTCAGCCCGCTGCCCCATCCGTGTCTCATTCTGGTCACCATGAGCAAACTCGACTCTCCAATCCGCCACCGCGTCGTCTAAAGCGAAAAAGTGTACCGCGTAAACGTCAAAATTCGTCTACTCGGATCGCATCATCCCAGCCGCCTCTTTGGCATTTGGGTACCGCACCCTTTTGGTTTGCAAAGGGTGCGGGTTTAGATGAAATCAAATCCAACACGTAACAACGATCGCGACCTATCGCCCATGCCTCCCCGTCTCTGTCTTTGCTTCGTCACTTCGTTGATTTCTTACTTCGCCTCTCAACTCGTCCAGCTATACTCCCCCGCAATGCGTCGCCTCCTCGCTATCCTCCTCATCCTCGGCCCGCTCGCTGCCGCGCAACAAAAGGCGCCTCCACCCCTCCCCGGCCAAATCGACCTCCACCGCATCTGCTTCGCCAAGCCCGACCAAACCTATGCGCTCTATCTCCCATCCACCTACACGCCCTCGAAACAGTGGCCCATCATCTACGCCTTCGATCCATCCGCGCGCGGCGATCGCCCCATCGACACTTTCAAAGCGGCCGCCGAAAAATACGGCTACATCGTCGCCGCCTCCAACAATTCCCGCAACGGCCCCTGGCCTCCCGAAATCGAAGCCGCACAAGCCATGTCGGACGACACGCACACGCTGCTCTCGATCGACGATCACCGCGTCTATTTCACAGGATTCTCTGGAGGCGCCCGCGTGGCAGCGCAGATCGCGCTGAACTGCAAATGCGCCGCCGGCGTTTATTTGAATGGCGCGGGATTTCCTCTCAATACGTTACCCTCGCCGAAAGATTCCGTTTTCCCAGTATTCGCAGTGGTTGGCAACATCGACTTCAATTTCCCTGAAGTCACGCATCTCGACGAATTGCTCGCGGCCGCAGGCTACACGCACTTTCTTCGCTATTTCGAAGGCCCGCATCAGTGGGCGCCGCCCGAAGTGGCCGAAGAAGCCTTGGCCTGGTT
>DATAMU010000320.1:0-2938 GCA_036266605.1 Candidatus Acidiferrum sp.
GAAAAAGTCCTCCGAGTAATCTTCCAACAAGGCTTCTTCAAACTACGCGAAGCCAACTTAACGATCGAACGCATCCCGCTCAACCTTCATCTTTCGTATTGGCTCGCCTTCCACGGAAGAGACGCCGACGCAATCAGCGCGCGCGCTGGCACCAGCACAGTCCGCTGCCGCGTCCTCGACTCCACACGCAACCGCATCGAAGGTGCCAAAGCCTCCGCCCTCTTCGAATCCTGGCTCTCTGCGTAACATCGCACGCGTGGGACTCCTATCGCCGCTTCGTTGCCGTGTAGGGGCGCAGCACGCTGCGCCCCAGCTTGCCCGGGCGAAAACACCTGCACACTCTGTTTTTGAATTTTCTAATTCAGCAGAAAAATCGAAACCGATTCCGCCGGCGCACGAACAACAATTCCGCTCGCGCTAACTTCCACCCTCCCATCCCCCATCAACTTCTCACTCCCCGCCGCCCCTGCCGCGGGCGTCTCGCTCACTGCAACATGCAATTCCCGCGCACTCTTCGCACAATTCACCGCCACCAGCACCTTCTCCTCATCCGACTCCCTCAAAAACACAATCGCCGACTCATCCGACAACAAATTCCACTGTCGCCCTTCGCTCAGCGCCGGATGCTCGCGACGCACCCGCAACAAATTCTGCACAAACGAAAATACCTGCTGCTGCTCGACCGTGCGTCCACTCTCGACAAACGCATTCTTCGCATCTTCCCGCCAGCCCCCCGGAAAATCATGTCGATTATCCGGATCGCCACCACCACTCATTCCAATCTCATCGCCGTAATAAAGCTGCGGAATCCCACGCATCGTCAGATTCAATCCAAACGCCAGCTTCAACGTCGCCAAATCCCCGCCGCCGCTGCCTGCAGGCCCCTCCGCACCCGCAAATCGCGTCGTATCGTGATTCCCGAAAAACGTGACGAGTTGTTCGGGCCGCACGTACAGCGAATCGTGCCGCAACACATCCGCCAATTTCGCCGCGGGGGCCTTCCCCGCCAAAACATCGCGCAGCGCAAAGAACATCGGATAGTCGAACACGGTCGTCACACCCGAATCGACGCCATCAAATCGCCGCTCTCCGCCCGCAAAAAACGAAGTCACGCTCGGATCCGGGTGATAGACCTCGCCGATCGTCGTCATCCGCGGATAGATGCGCTTCAATGCCGCGTGCCAGCGCGACCAGAAAATTCGTGGCACATACGGAAACGTATCGATGCGAAATCCATCGAGCCCTGAAGATTCCGCCCACCAAATCGCATTCTGCTGCAAATACGTCGCGACGATCGGATTCTCCGTATTCAAATCGGGCAGCACGCCGAAAAACCATCCGTCCGTCAGATAGCGCCACAAACTCGGCGGCGCATGTGGATCGGTCATCGCTTCGAACGGATCGTGCCCAAACGCCTGCTCGCGCGATTCACCATAAAACGCCGCCGCTGGCGCAATGCCCGAAGCGGGATCGATCGGCATCGACGAGTTGATATGCCGTGCAACCGTGCCGTGAAACCAATCGCTCAGCGGCGGATTCGCCGCCCACGGATGCTTCGGTCCGACGTGGTTCGGCACGATGTCGAACAGCACCTTCATCTTTTGCGTATGCGCCGCGTTGATTAGCTCCTGATATTCGCGCAGCGTGCCCAGATGCGGATCGACCGCATACAAATCCACCGCGCCGTATCCGTGGTAATCCTCAGTCGCACCATTCTTAACGACGGGCGTCAGCCAAAGTGTCGTCACGCCCAAACCTTTCAAATAGTCGAGATGTTCGCGAATCCCGCGCAGATCGCCGCCATGGTAAGCACGCGCCTTCGCCCGGTCGTGCGACCCGGCTGCGCCTTCCGGTTCATCATTCGTCGGGTCACCGTTCGCAAATCGATCCGGCATGATCAGATAAATCGCGTCATCCGGTGTAACTCCCTGAAATCGGTGAATCGTCTCGACGCGCGACGAAATCGGCAGCTCGAACGAAGCAACGCCGCCCTCGGCATTCGTGACCCGGCAAACCAGCGTCCCCGATTTCACGTCAGCGCCAAATTTCAACCACACAAAAAGATAATTGCCGTTGCTGGCCGCCTGCGTGCGCTCCACGAGCACACTCGACAGATTGCACTTCACCTCGTTCGCATCCAGCCCGCGCCCCGACAACAGCACCATCACTTCCGGCGTCAGCCCCACCCACCAATTCGGCGGCTCCACTTTCGTAACGATTGGTGATTTGTCGGTCTTCGCGCCGCCTTGTCCTTGAGCGCCACGGACGACACCCGCCATCGGCAGGAGACAAACAAAAACGGAAAGCGTAATGAATCGCAGCGCCCAAATATGTAGGGGCGCAGCACGCTGCGCCCCAGCTTGCCCGGACGTAAGCCCCTCAGTGTCTTTCACCGGTCACCAGTCACAAACGCAACGTTCACTTCTTGCCGCCATCGCCAAACACGAGCTTCCCAAAAACCTCCGGCACATGAAACTGCGGCACCGGCGTCTTCGTCGGCTGCCACGACGCATAAAATCTCGGCTCGTTAGGCCCTTCAACGCGAAAGAAATTCACCCGCCAAACTTTCGACGGATCAAACGTTCCCACGACAAGACTCTTCATCGGCAAAGCCAACACCGCTCGCCATGTCTTCGCCGCTTCATTCACACTCGCGCGTCGCTTCAATCCGCTGGTCAAATCACGCTTCCCGTGATGCTCCCCGCCATCCAGATTGATATCGAGATCGATCCAATTCCCATTCGGCGCAACTTCAAACTCCTGATATTTTCTCGGCTGCGAAGGATCGCTCTGCACGAACAATTCGCAGACGTCTTTGTCCCACAATTTGTCGCGCCAACCGCGCGAGTCCGCATCGTCATAAACCGTGATGCTCTGATATTTCGCGCGAAATTCGACGAACAACGTCTCCGGAGTCCAAAGCAACCGCACCTGCGTC
>DATAMU010000321.1:0-4195 GCA_036266605.1 Candidatus Acidiferrum sp.
TCTCCCACGACGGTGACATTAATAAGCGCTCGACTTTGCCGCGTCGTATCTCCGCCCGCCGTCACACATCGCAACTTCCGCGCAGCCCGCCGCAGCCCGCCGAGAAAATCGTCGAGCCACCGCCCTGTCAATTCTTCCGGCAGCGCGAGACTCAACAAAAAACACCGCGGGGTTCCCCCCATCGCCGCAACATCGCTCGCCGCTCGCGCCAAGCTTTTCCAGCCCACTGAATCCGCCGGATGCTTGTCGCGAAGAAAATGCGTTCCTTCCAGAAACCAATCGCAGGTTAAAATGGTTTCGTAGCCGCGCCGGGGGACAAACAGCGCGGCATCATCACCGATTCCAAGGCGCACTCCAGCCCGCAAATCGTTGGATCGCGATGACTTCCCGAGAATTTTCCGTATCAACTTATTCTCTGGGGTGTTCATTCGAATCTTTTCAGGAATTCGATGTAGTGACCTTTGTCCGCATTTCACGTCTAGTTTAGCGTAAACAAACGGGACTGGCCGTTCGGGCAGGTATCGGGCAGTTTTCTCACAGCTGCCCTTTGTGCGAGCAAATACAGGATTGACTGTAAGCCCTACAGATTTTAGTATGGCGCACCGTCGCGGCATCCTTTACCGCGACATTTATTGGGCAGTTCGGGCCGTGGATCGCCGTAAGTCGTAAGTAGAGATGAACTGAGGATTGCGGCGGTTTTAGAAAAATACAGGCTGTCTGTATCATTAATTGGTTTTCATAAAGGACTCCGCAGACTATGAAGGGCAAGACTTACACTTTTTATATCGCGTCGACGCCAGGGAAGATGCAGAAGCTGGTCATCCCTGCTTACGTGCTTCACGCTGTGGCAGTGCTCGCACTGATCGGAAGCGTGACCGTTGTGGCGGCGGCCGGGTCTTACTCTCGCATGTTGTGGAAGGTCGGAAATTACAATGCGCTGCGGCACGATCAGGAAACTCTAAAGAAGCAATACCGCGCTTTGCAGAACACGGTTGACGACACCAACCAGCGCCTCGACTCCTTGCAGTCCCTGGCGACCGAAGTCGCGATGACCTACGGCGTGCTTCGTTATCACCCGGCAGCTTTTGATCAGAGCGACGATCCTGCCGATTCGCAGGATGCCTTCGATCGCTCCGTCGAGCAGTACACTTTTTTGAAGCGGAATGCAGCGGCGGTTGCGATTTCGAGTGGTGGTCTGCGCTTGATGCCGTCGATGAGCTTCGCGGATTCCACTTACACTCCGTCGATCTGGCCGGTGCTCGGTCACATCACCGACAGTTTTGGCGAGCGCCTCGATCCGTTCAGCGGTGAGGGCGCGTTCCACACGGGTGTTGACGTCTCGGCCGATTACGGCGCGCCGGTTCACGCGACCGCGGACGGCGTCATCACGATCGCGGAAAATCACGCGGGCTACGGCCGGCTGGTTGTGATCGATCACGGTTTTGGCATCACCACCTGGTACGCGCACCTTTCGTCGTTCTCTGCGATCCCGGGTGAGCGCATCAAGCGCGGCACAGTTGTTGGCTACACCGGCATCAGCGGCCGCTCGACGGGACCGCACGTTCACTATGAAGTGCGCGTCAACAACGCGCCGGTGAATCCGTGGCGCTACATGAAGGCTACGACCCCGACGACCACCACGGCGTCCGTGAACGGCGATTAATTTCAATCGCTGCATCCATCTTCACCGAACGCATCTCTATTCAATTGCGGTCTTGAGCTTCGGTTGTATCTGCGCTCGTCCTATTTTTTTGCGCGGGGCGGATGCGCTTCGGGAACGGCTTGTTGGGGTTCTGACGCCGGCGTTGAGAGCCGAGCCGCCTTCAACTCTTCCGGCGTGACTTCCAAAATCAATCGCACAGCCTTCGTATCGCCACGATCCACCCGCGCGATGTCCGCACTGTGAACCAATTCGATGTATGCCTCGCGAGTTTGATCGTCGAGCTGACGTCGAATCTTCGGATCGTTCAGCCCAGCTTGTGCAAACATGCGAATGCCGTTCAAGACGTCGGCTAAATCGCGCGCTGTTGCATCGTTGGGACATTCGCCTTCAGCAACAACGCGCAGCCGGTTTTGTTCCGGCACACCCGCCACGGTCATCCACTGCAACTGATTCAGAAGCGATGCAAGCTGTTGCGCCTGTCCGCCATTGGGGGTGCGCGCAGCGAGCGCCGAACCCACGCTCGCATCCTGGCGAAACACCGCAAACAACGGCGAGCCACCCAATCGATCGAATCTCTCGCGCCATTGCGCCGCATCGCTTCCGTGTATGGGATTCCGCAGTAGCGACGCAAGATCGGGATCGTCCGTCAGCACGATTCGATTCTGGTGCAGAAACGCGAACGAAATCTTGCGTGAGCTGCCTTTCAACGGAGCCGTAAAAATCTCACGTCCGTCTTTCTTGTCGTGCGTTCCCAACTCCGAAACGTACGTGTTGATTTTTTTGCGATCGAAGCGTCCGTCGCCAACGGCGAAAAACTCTGTCGTTTGTCCGCGCTTGATCGTCGCCACGGCGATGCGATCGAGGTCGCGCTCGTAGTCAAAACCGGTGTCGTGCAGAAATTTCGCGTACTCTGCATCGAGTTGCTGCGGTTGCGGCACCCAATCGCCGAGCGCGGAAAAAAATGGCGCGCCGCGAAGTTGCGTGAAATCCGCGAAGACGACCGAGTCCGTATCCGCGGGAATCAATTCGAGCGCGGTCTCTCTCGTGTCGCCGAGGTCGCCGGCGAAATAATGATGCAACGCGAACGCGCCGCCAGCGACAAGCGCGAGTCCAAAAACCAATCCAATCCAAACGCGTCGATTCATGTGTGATTCATTTTCCTTCAATCGCTGCGAAACTGGTAAGGCTGAATCGTCAAGCCCGCAAGCGCATCCAATCGAAAGCCTCTGGGATAAAATATTTCGAGCGGGGCACCGCCTTGGCGACTTTTCCACAGCGTCCGGTTGTTGGCTGTGCTAAATATCGCATTTTCAGTCGCATGCGGGTTGCCGGGGAGGGAACCAATCGTTCCTTTTCCACAGTGCTGGCTACTGGCGTGCTCGTAATTCTGGGTTCCGCTACTTGCGCTCTCCGGGAACCATCTGCTATTCTTTGTCGGTTTGAGAGCGCTGGCGTAGCTCAGCTGGTAGAGCATCTGATTTGTAATCAGAGGGTCGGGGGTTCAATTCCCTCCGCCAGCTCCACCATCTGACGCGCGGGGGAATTGAGCGGAGCGAATCCTTCAAAGCAAAAACGACGGGCTGGTGTCTCTTGACACGAGTCCGTTTTGTGTTTTCGCTTGGCCGCCCCTCACGTTCTTGAATCGTTTGTCGGTAAGAAGTTGTTACACAAGCAGTTTGTTGACGAACGAGTTTTTCGAGGACGGGTGGGTGAGTGGCTAAAACCAGCAGACTGTAAATCTGCCGCTCCTTGCGGGCTACGGAGGTTCGAATCCTCCCCCGTCCACCATGACTCGGTAAGGGCCAAAGCGGTTCGGCCAAGAAGTCGAAGAAGTTTGAGTGAGAAAAATTTGAGCAGCAAAGCGCGCCGAGCACGGGATGAAATCGGCAGCCGCTGAGACGACCGAAGAGCAGGGTCGCAAATAACCGCAGGGCAATCGCATGAAGCGATGTTCGAGCGCGGACGGAAACGCGGCACAAGCGCCGTACGGGAAAAGTGCGCCGCGAAGATGGAGTTGCTGACTGCACAGGAGTTAGCAGTCGAGATCGAGTTTCAGGGGGAACGGGTTCACGGGTTCGGCCTGGGTAGCTCAGTTGGTAGAGCGCGTCCTTGGTAAGGACGAGGTCACCGGTTCAATCCCGGTCCCAGGCTCCAGAAACAAGCAGTGCCTCCGGTTGCATCGACAAAGCGGAGGTTGGATGTAGCAGCGGGCTGAAAGGATTTGCAACACCGGGCGGGGGTAACTCAACGGTAGAGTCTCACTCTTCCAAGGTGATGGTTGCGGGTTCAAATCCCGTCCCCCGCTCCAAGCTTTGCAGTTGATGGAAAGCGGATTTGGCAACAAGCAGTCGCAGTAAGAGAACGACGCAGATCTACTGAGGGCAGAGGAATATGGCGAAGGAGAAGTTCGAGCGGACAAAGCCGCACGTGAATATCGGGACGATCGGTCACATTGACCATGGCAAGACGACATTGACGGCCGCGATCACCAAGGTGTTGTCGAAGCACAACCCGAAGGTGCAGTTCCGCGCG
>DATAMU010000322.1:0-2400 GCA_036266605.1 Candidatus Acidiferrum sp.
AGTAGTTCGATACGTTCGCGGCGTCGTAGGGTGGCCGTTGTTCATTCTGTTTTCGGCCGGCTTGTATTTCGGGGCTTTTCGACTGATCGGTGGGGCTCGTGTGAAATTTGCGACGGCCTTTGCGATCACTACTTTTGCGCATCTGCCTCTGGGCTTGCGCGAGCTAATCGCCATTCCGGTCATGTATCTAAAGGATCCGGCTTCGATTGATCCCGAAAATTTTCTCGCGTCGAATCCCGCTGCCGTTCTTGGCGACCTTCCGACTTGGCAGATGGTGCCGTTGGCTTCGCTCGACTTGTTCGCGCTCTGGGCGCTCGCCCTTCTCGCTATCGGCTATTCGGCAGCCGACCCTAAAAAAATTCCAACCGGCAAAGCATTCGGAATTGTCGGAGGCACATGGCTCGCGCTTGTTCTGTTCTTTACGATGTTGGCTTGGATGTTCTCGTGACTTGTGCAGATCAAATCGCGACGGACGTACGCCGGTAGATTCCCGTCAGAGAAACACAGATTGGCGAAGTTTGCGGCGAGTTGGGTGAAAACGAAGTCCTGACTACAATATATAAGTGAGCTTCGCGTTCGAGGTTACCCAGACCGACCCGACCGGTGCGCGCCGAGGAAAATTCTCGACGCCGCACGGCGTATTCGAAACGCCGGCGTTTATGCCGGTCGGCACTGCCGCCACCGTCAAAGGACTGACGCAAGATGCGCTCGAGCAACTCGGCGCGCGCATCATCCTCGCCAACACCTATCATTTATATCTGCGACCCGGACACGAACTCATCCGCAAACTCGGCGGCCAGCACAAATTTATGTCGTGGCCCGGCGCGATCCTCACCGATTCCGGCGGCTTCCAGGTATTCAGTCTCTCCGACCTTCGCAAAATCACCGACGAAGGCGTGCGCTTCCGCTCGCATCTCGACGGCTCTGAGCATCTGCTCACTCCCGAAAAGGCCGCTGAAATCCAACTCGCCCTCGGCTCCGACATCGCCATGGTGCTCGACGAATGTATCGAGACGCCCGCCCCGCGCGACATCGCCGAATCCGCCGTAAAGCGCACAACTAAATGGGCCAAGCGCGCCCGCGAATTTTTCCTGCGCCAAACTGACGAAGCCGCTGCCAACGGCGCAGCGGCCGCAACCGGCTCCGGTCTTCCTCAATGGCAATTCGCCATCGTCCAAGGCGCCACCTTCGCCGACCTCCGCCGCGACAGCGCTCGCCAACTCCTCGACATCGACTTCCCCGGCAACGCCATCGGCGGCCTCGCCGTCGGCGAACCGCACGCGATGACCTGCGAAATGACCGGCGTCGTCACCGAACTCCTCCCCAAAGATCGCCCGCGCTATCTGATGGGCGTCGGCCGCCCCGAACAAATCGCCGATTACGTCGCGCTCGGTATCGACATGATGGACTGCGTTCTCCCCACGCGCGCCGCGCGCCACGCCTGCATCTACACCAGCGAAGGCCGCGTCCTCATCAAAAATGCGCGCTACGCCGAAGACCAGCGTCCGCTCGATCCCGCGTGCACCTGCGCCGTCTGTAAACGCTACACGCGAGCCTACTTACGTCATTTATTCCACGCTGGAGAAATCACCGCCGCGATCCTCGCGACCCACCACAATGTCCACTTTTACCTTGACATCATGCGTCAAATCCGTGAGGCTATCGGGTTTGGAAACCTAGCGAAATTCTCATCTGCGATGCACGCGCGTTATTCCGCAGGTCCGGCCTGAGGGCAAGCGGGTCGAAAGAAACGGACAGCGCGCGAGGTCCGCGGGACACCACCAGAAGAGAATCGTACGGGTGGGAGCAAACGGGAATTTTCCCGTTGGTGGCGACTGCTTTCTTCGCAGCGAACGCGCGACACCGACACAGACGTGCGTATTGAACGGGAACTGAGAGAAGGAAAGGTTCAGTCATAATGAATTTTGCGGCAACAATTTTCCAGGCGGGCGGCCTGGGCAGCGCGCTCGGCAGCCCGCTGATCATGATGGTCGTCGTGATGGGCATCTTCTACGTCATGCTCATCCTGCCGCAGCAGCGCCAGCGCAAAAAAACGCAGGAAATGCTCGGCGCGCTCAAGACCGGCGACAAAGTCGTCACCAACGCCGGCATCTACGGCACGATCAACGGCTTCGATGGCGACACCGTCATCCTCAAAATCGCCGACCAGGTCAAAATCCGCATCGCGCGTTCGGCAATTTCGCAAGTGGAGACCACCGAAGATGCGAAGTAGATTTCCTCTCGATGTCCGCGCAGTTTCCGCGGGCAACTACTCCGGCTCACACGGAGCTCTTAACGTCTAGCTATGAATCCAAACTTGAAGTGGAAAGTAGTTTTCATCACTTTGGTCATTGTCGGCTGTATTTATGGGCTGATCGGCTTCCCGGTTTTCCCGACATC
>DATAMU010000323.1:0-4519 GCA_036266605.1 Candidatus Acidiferrum sp.
AACAGAATTATTTCCTGTCGCATTTTCCTTCGCTGATGCCGATTTTGCTCCATCCGTCGTTTCGCGGCGCGGTGAGCGGGCTCGGAATTCTGGACATTTTTCTAGCGATCCGGATGATCAGCTCCGAAGGCAGCGCTGCACCATCCTCGAGTGTGCGGCCACAGTAATACGCCGTGACCGATCGTGAAAAATCGATTTTGTGCTACGTGACCGACCGGCGAAGTCTTCCCGCTCCCGCCGTTGCAACAAAACTTGCTGAGAAAATTGCTTCGATTGCGGCGGCTGGTGTGGATTGGGTGCAGATTCGCGAGAAGGATTTGTCCGGACGAGAGTTGGCGGAGCTAACGCGAGAGGTGACCGCACAGAAGCGAGCGGCGCGAATCATCGTCAATGATCGTGTCGATGTGGCGGTCACGGAAGGCGCCGGCGGCGTGCATCTCGGCGAAACCGGACTGCCCGTTGCCGACGTAACGAAATGGGTAAAGCGAACGGCTTCCGGCGTCGTTGTGAGCGATGACGGTGTTGCTTCGCAATTCCCTGCCGCAGCTCGGCAAGATTTTTTGATTGGCGCATCGTGCCATTCGCTGGAGAGCGCGAAAGCGGCAGTTCGCGATGGAGCGGATTACATCTTTTTCGGTCCTGTGTTTGCGACGCCGTCGAAGGTGAAGTTCGGTGAGCCGCAAGGTGTTAAGAAGTTGGCGGAGGTTTGCAACGCCGTGGCGCTACCAGTGATTGCGATCGGCGGTATCACGATCGAAAACGCTCGTGAATGCGTCGCTGCAGGCGCCGCTGGAATCGCGGCGATCCGACTGTTTCAAGATGCGGCAGAGCCTGCGCAAGTGATTTCGGAATTAAAGCGGTTGCGTCGCTGAAGGCGCGGGATCGCTACGAGTTTGAAAATTCAGGAGAAGTGAACTTTCGATGAGTCAAAGCGTGATGAACGAAAAAGTGATGAAGCTGAAACTGCCCGCAGGGAAGTTTACCGCGTACTTGTTCGATTGCGACGGAACGATTGCGGATTCGATGCCGCTGCACTACGTCGCCTGGAAACAAGCATTGGGAAAATGGAATTGCGAGTTCGACGAGCAAACGTTTTATGCATGGGGCGGAATGCCGACGGCCGAAATTGTCGCAACGCTCAACAAGATGCAAGGACTTACGATGGCGGTCGAAGCCGTTTGCCTCGAAAAGGAAAATCTTTACTACGAAATGCTGCCGCAATTGAAAGCTATCGCGGAAGTCGTCGAGCATATCGAGGCGCAGCATCGGCGAATTCCATTTGCGGTCGTGTCGGGCGGAACGCTCGAGGCGGTGACAGCTTCGCTAACGGCGGTGAATTTGATCGACAAGTTCGATGTGTTCGTTTGTGCCGGCGACTACAAAAAGGGGAAACCCGATCCGGAGCCATTCTTGCTCGCTGCGGAAAAACTGCGAGTGAATCCAAAAGATTGCCTGGTGTTTGAAGATACCGAAATGGGTATTCGGGCGGCGACCGCCGCGGGAATGTCTTCGGTACGAATTCCGCCGCCCTGGGAACGCCTCGCAAAGTCCTGAGTTCCGGCAACGTTCGCAGTTATCTTGCGCGGGCGGGACTGACGCGGGCACGCGTGCCGCGCTTGCGCTGGTAGAGTTCGCGATCGGCGGCCTCAAGCAAGTCCTGCACGCTCCGGCCATCGTCGGGGAAAATGCTGATGCCGATGCTGACGCTGAGTCGCGGCTCTTCCCTGCGGGCGCCGAGCGCGTGTTCGATGCGGCTCGCGATTTGACGGGCCATGCCCGGATCGCCATCGACAAGCAGCACTGCAAATTCATCGCCTCCATAGCGCGCCGCGAGATCCGTGGAGCGGCATTGTTCCTTCATCACTTCGGCGAGCCGTTTCAACGCGCGATTGCCGGCGAGATGGCCGAAGCGATCGTTGACCACTTTCAGATCATCAAGATCGAGCAGAATCACAGCGAACGAGCGATTGCTGCGTTCGCCGCGGCGGATTTCACGTTCGAGCGAATCGAGGAATTCGCGATAGTTGGCCAGGCCGGTGAGCGCGTCGTGTGTGGCCTGGTGGTGGACTATTTCTTCGTTCTTCTTGCGCTCGGTGATGTCGAGCCCGGCGCCGATGCAGCCGATGATTTCGCCAGACGGGGAGCGCAGCGGTTCAAGGTGCAATTCGAACGTACGACTGTTGCGCTTGTACTCGAACTGAGATGACACGCCGCGCAACGCTTCGTAATGTTGAGCCACTGGAGTGGTGTGCGGATCCTGGCATTTCAAATATTCGTAGACGGATTTGCCGAGCAGCTCTTCGTTGCGAATCTTTGCCCCGCGCAGGCGCGCGCCGAGACACGAGGTGATGTGGAGTTCTCTATCGGTCGTCCAGACGACCATCGGCATCTGATCGATCAGGAGTTTGAGATGTGCTGCTCCTGTGGATTCGATCGAGTTCGATGCGACGCTTGCTCCGTTTTCGACGATTGCGATGATGTGACCGTGGTCGTCGCGCACCGGAGTATGCGTCAGTCGAACGAAAATCCGCGGGCCATCTTTGTGCAAGCGCGGCGACGTTTCGTGATGCGGGAAATTCCCGGAGATCGCGGCGCGAATCAACCCGTCGAAACTGGGCGTGTCGGCAATTGGCAAGAGGCGCGCGAGCGGCTGCCCCACGATTTCTGATTCGCAGTAGCCGTAAAGGCGCTGTGCGCCTGGACTCCACGATTGCACGGCGCCGTCGAGCCCGAAGCTGAGCACAGCATCCTCGGTAGACGACAGAATTGCGGCGAGCAAGTGCTCGGCCCGCAGTTGAGGCGACATGATGACCTTGAGCTTTCCGAACGGGAAGGCGTCCGCTGAGCGATTCTGTTTCCCGGGGACGAGAGGGTCGAGCCGACCGGGCTGGCTGAAATATCCGCGATGCGAACGCGAGAGAGGCTCGCGTTGGAATGAGTTTAGCAAGCGCGTGCGACGGCAACGCGGACAAATTTCCTGAAGCGAGCGGAGTAGTCAACGGCGTCGAGCGCGAATGTTCGCGTTGAAATATCGAGTTGATTCGAAGAGGAGCGGGCATACCCCCTGTGTTTTTTGAGAATATGCAACATCCTTGTTATGAGTTGGCGGCGTCGTTGAGGATTAGGGCCAGGCGGATTCTTGGGCGATGCGTCGCTCGACGATAGGTTAGAGCGAGTGAAACCGAGGCCCGCCCCTACAAATACAACATGAAAGTGGCGGTCGCGCATACGTTTTGCGTGATAAGTGTACGCGGAGCGATCTCAGTTTCAAGCTCCGAGCCAGCGGCCGATGGGGCGCCAGGACTCGTTGTGGTCGCAGATGACGCGAAGCGCGGCGGTGATTGGGATGGCGAGGAGCAAGCCCATGCCGCCCCAGACCCATCCCCAAAACAGCAGCGCGACGGTGATGGCGACGGCGTTGAGGCGAACGCGACGGCCGACGAGCGCAGGCGCGATGAAGTTCGAAGCGATCACGTGGATCGATGTGAGAACTCCGGCGATTAGTAAGAACGAGCCGAAGGTTTTGATTTTTGCGCTGGCGATGATGAATGCCGGCACCCAAGCCATGACCGCGCCGATGTACGGAACCATGTTGAGCAAACCTGACACGATCCCTGTGAGGACCGGATAATCGAGATCCATGATCCAAAAGAAGAGGCTGCTGGCGGCGATGACCATGCCGGTAACGATCGACATCCCAGCGAGATAGTCGCGCAGGACTTCGCGTAGGTCTTCGAGCGTTTCTTTGACCTGAGTGCGGCGGCCAACAGGAAACAATTGCAGCGTGCCGTGCCAGACCTGGCTCTTGCCCGCGAGCATAAAAAAGACGAGGAATGGAACGAAGGTGATTTCGAGAAAGAGCGCGTAGAGCGAACCGGCTCCGCGCGTGAGCATGGTGCGCAGCAGATCGGGTTCGAGGCGGCGAAGTTCGCCGGTGCTACCACCGGGTCCGGGATCGGCGCCAGGGGCAACACGGCCTTCGATACCGTTGATTTTTCCTTCCACGCTGTCGGCGGCGCTACGAAGGACGGAGCTGTACTTTGGCCAGTTTTCCGCGAAGTTTGAAAGGCGAGTGCCGAGTCCGTAGCCAACTGCGCCAAGAACGGCGATGAGGATGAGCACCATAACCATGGCGCCCGCAGTACGCGGAATTCCCACGCGTTCGAGAATTTCAACGGCGGGATCGAGAAAGTAAGCCAGCAAAATCGACAGCAAGAGCGTGATGACCACGCCCTGCGCGTAATAACAGAACAAGAGGATGATTGCGCCCGCAATCACCCGCAGGCTGAAGTTGGATCCCGAGATCCGAACGACGGCCGGCGGAGGCGTTTCCGTCACCGACACAATGAGCTCCGTGCCAAACACGGTAGCACATCTAAGCACGCGTCCTGCCATGCGCCAGAGTGCCCGGTTTCGATCGCCGCAAGCATCCGATTTTGTGCGATGTGGCTCGTGCATTGCCAGGCTCGCGGGTGGCCTCGTTGTGTGGCTCCATGGGGTTAGCGGTGTGTCTAGACGC
>DATAMU010000324.1:0-2362 GCA_036266605.1 Candidatus Acidiferrum sp.
GCTTTGGTCTGTGCGGCGAGCGAAACGCTGTTGCTGTTGCGAATTTGAAATGGTCCGGGCTTCTGCTCCACGAGAACAACCTCGTCGCCCGTGGAGAGAATCGCCACGCGCGGCTTCACTGCGCACAGCGGCTCGGTAGCACCAACTTGAGCAGCCAGCGCGATTTCGCCATGGCCCAGCCGTGCGCCTGGCGCGAGTACAACTTGCCCGCGCTGGGCTTCGCTGCCCTTCGGCACGATGTTCTGTCCGGATTGCGCTGTCCGATCGAAATTGACGCTGTCGCCTTTACGCGTGGTGTGCTCGATCATCACGACGGCGTCGGCGCCCGGCGGAACGCCCGCGCCGGTCATAATTTGCACGCAGGTCCACCGGGCAAGCGGAGTCGAGGCGTCGTCGCCGGCCTTGATTTCCCCGGCACAGCGCAGCGTCGCGCCTGTGTGCGCGTCCAACGCACGCACCGCGTAGCCGTCGCGCGTTGCGCGATTAAACGGCGGATACTCGCGCTCCGCTTTGATTTCCTGCGCGAGCACGTAACCGACAGCGTCCCAGATGTGCACGGGAGCGGTCGCGCGCGGGCCTTTCTTTTTCGAGACTTCGTCGATGACCGACTGACGGGCTTGATCGTAAGTGAGCATGCCGAGCGACTGCGAGATGGTAGCCATGATTTCAGATGTTGCGGCTTGGGACGCGACATCCCTTCAGCGTTTCGCTTCAGGGTGAAAAACGCGATCACATAAATGTGAAACGCTCTTGCGCGGAAGCCGAGTCAAGATTACGCCGAGCATTGCCGCGACATGGCGCGACGCGCAGCGCAATCACAGTATAGGGTTCAGCGCCGGATTCGTTACAGCCAGCGCGAGAGGATTGTTCCTTCAGGAACAATGGTGGCGTCTCGCTCTGGTCCAGTCGAAATCATCCCGATTTCGATCCGTAAGAAATCCCCAATGAAGCGAAGATAGTCGATGGCTGCTTTCGGCAGCTTGTCCGCGTCTTTCACGCCATAGGTCGATTGGCACCAACCTGGAAGCGTCTTGTATTGCGGCTTCACCTGTTCAAGCTCTTCGGAAAGCGCGGGCATCTCGTTGATTGGCTTGCCTTTGTAGGTGTAGCCGGTGCAGATCTGAATTTCTTTCTGCGCATCGAAGACGTCGAGCTTGGTGACGACAAGCGAATCGATCCCGTTGATCATTTTCGCGTAGCGCAACACAGCAAGATCGAGCCAGCCGCAGCGGCGCGGGCGTCCGGTAACGGCGCCAAATTCCTTGCCGCGTTCCCGAATCGCTTGCGCATCGAGATCAGGCATTTCGGTTGGGAATGGTCCGCCGCCGACGCGCGTGGTGTAGGCCTTCGAGATTCCGAGCACGTGCTTGATTTTGGTTGGTGGGACTCCGACTCCGACGGTTGCGCCGCCGGAAATCGCGCTCGAAGAAGTTACGTACGGATACGTGCCGTGATCGATGTCGAGCATCGTGCCTTGCGCGCCTTCAAACAGCACGGATTTGCCGCCGTCGAGCGCGTGATTGACGAGCTCGGCCGTGTCGCAAATGTATTCACGGATTTTTTCACCGAGAGCGAGCGTCGCATCGATTTCGTGCGAGAAGTCGATGTCCGCTCCGTAGGCGCCTTTCGCGAGGCGATTCTTTTCCGCGACAACACGCGCAGCCTTTTCGCGGAACAACGCAGGATCGAGCAAGTCGCACGTGCGCAATCCGCGGCGAGCCATCTTGTCTTCGTACGTGGGGCCGATGCCGCGCGACGTTGTGCCGATTTTGTTTTCGCCGCGCGCGTTTTCGGCGGCTTTGTCGAGTTCGCGGTGATACGGAAAAATCAGATGCGCGCGATTGCTGACGTGGAGCCGGCCCTTTACGTCGATGCCGACTTTCTTGAGCATTTCGATTTCAGCGACGAGCGCCGCAGGATCGATCACGACGCCGGTGCCAATCACAGTGTGTTGCGTGGGCCGCAAAATTCCGCACGGAATCAGCTGCAACACGTAGCGGTCTTTGCCGATGATGACGGTGTGGCCGGCGTTGTGGCCGCCGGCGACGCGCGCGATGTAATCGAACGAGCCCGCGAGATAGTCGACGACTTTACCTTTTCCTTCGTCACCCCACTGCGCGCCGACCACTACGACCGATTTCATTCGCGGGCTTCTCCTCAGTCACACGTCATCGCAAAAGCGTGCGTGGCTTCTTCTGTTTGGACAGCAAACTGCCGCGGGAAACTGAACAACGGAGTTACATCTAATCCTAAGCTCGCCGGAGTTCCGACGCAAGGTTTCGTCGCTCGACGCTGGTGCGAAACGATCGCGGCGATCTGTCAGCGGGAATTGTTGGGCTCGCTCGCGACTAACCGAAGCGGT
>DATAMU010000325.1:0-3761 GCA_036266605.1 Candidatus Acidiferrum sp.
AAGCGCCTCTTCGGTCCCGATGTAAAGTCCTGCAAGAGCAGCGATCACCGCGAGCAACACGAGCGATTGCGTATTCGTGCAAAGCAGCAAAGCCGTCACAAACGCGAGCCCGTATCCCGCCGCCAAAATAAATTTCCGCTCGCGGACATGGTCACTGATCCATCCGCTCACGTATGCCGATCCCGCGTAAAACACGTTGTGCAGCGTATACAACCCAACCGCGATGCTTGCCGCGCGAGCCGCTCCCTGCGCCGGAGCAAGCGCACGCGACGCATACAGAATCAACATCGTGTGGGAAAAATCACCCGCGCCGAAAACTCCGACGGCTACCAAAAATCGCCGAAAGGGGATTGGCAGCGACTTCAATCCGACAATGAATGATCGCTTCGGTCGCGCCTCCACCGGCCGCTCGCGCACGAACAACCAGAAGACAACAACCGCCGTCAATCCCGGCACGAGCGTCCACAAAAATACCTGCCGATATGAATGCTGCGTCTTTTCCAGCAGCCACAACGCCGTCAGCGGGCCGGCAATCGCGCCGCATGTATCCATCAGCCGCTCAAATCCAAACGCACGTCCATATGCGCCTGGGGGAACGTCAGCCGCCAGCAGGGCTTTCTTCGCCGGCGAGCGCACGCCGCGCCCAAACCACGCAAGCGTTCGCCCCAGCATGACTTCAGACGCAGCCGTGGCGAGTCCGAACGACGCCGTCGCAAACGCCGTCACCGCGTAGCCCAACACCGCCAGCGGCTTTCGCGTTTTCAATCGATCCGTGAAATGCCCAGCCGCGAGTTTGGTGAAACTCGACAAACCGTCGGCGACGCCTTCGATCACGCCAAGCCACGCCGGCCCTGCCCCGATCAGCGCGAGAAAAGCCGGCAGCACCGCGGTCGCGGTTTCATGGCTCCAGTCGCTGAAAAGACTCGTCAGCCCGACGCCGAGCACGGTGCGATTCAGCCACGAAGTTTTTGTTTTTGTCTCAGCCATGGTGGGTGCGAGTCATTTTTGCCGGATTTAGATAAACTTCTGATGAACGCGGCGGATTGCACTGTCTTTTTGGCGGTCGACGCGTCACGAATCCAAATGCGAATCGCGATTGTATCGGACATCCACGGCAACCGTCGCGCGTTTGACGCGGTGCTTTCCGATCTCCGCGAAGTCGCGCCCGATCTCGTTGTGCACGGCGGCGACCTTTCTTCGGGTGGCGCCCATCCTGCGGAAATCATCGACCACATTCAATCGCTCGGCTGGTCCGGAGTTTGCGGCAACACCGATGAGATGCTGTGGGCGCCGAATCGCCTTACCGAATTTGCAGCAACGCTTCCGCAGCTCGCCTCGGTCTTTCAGCGAGTGCAAGATACGGTTCCGTGGACTGTCGCCAAACTTGGCGAAGATCGCGTACGATGGCTCGAAAAACTCCCGGTTCGATTTGTGCATGAAGACTTGTCGCTGGTTCACGCAAGCCCGAACGACTGCTGGCGCGCGCCGCCACCAAACGCGACCGAGGAAGAGCTCCGCAAAGTTTACACACCTTTAAATACGAAAACCGTAGTCTACGCCCACATTCACGTGCCGTTCATTCGCCGGTTTGGTAGCGCCGGCACCCCTGCAGGCAATTTTTCTTCCCACGCCGACGCATGGACAGTCGCCAACACGGGAAGCGTCAGCCAGTCCTACGATGGAGACACGCGCGCTTCGTACTTGGTGATCGACGGAGAACATGTGACGACGCGACGCGTCCCATACGACGTCGCAGCTGAAGCCAGCGATTTGCTGAAGTCCGGGGTTCCTCACGCCGATTGGATGGTTAAGATTCTGCTCGCCGGAAAATATGTCCATCCGGAATAGCCGCGACGCAAACTATGGACGAGAAGGAACCCGGCTATTTTTTCGCGGCTCGATGCATCAACACTCGCACTTTCTCCAGCGTAACGATCCCGCCGCCCAGCATTTCGTCGATCCGCGGCAGAATTTTTTCGATCTTCTCGTTCGACTCAATCGCTTCGACGACGATCGGCAAATCCTGCGACATCTGCAAAAGCCTGTCGGTATGCAGTACGCTCGACCCGCCAAAGCCGGCGACGCCGCGCAGCACCGTCGCGCCGGCGAACCCTTCCTTCCGTAGCATTTCGACGATTGCCTGGTGGAGCGCCTTGCCTTGCCATTTATCCGATTCGCCGATGTGAATCCGCATCAGCGTCCGTTCGCCTTCAATCTTTTCGTAGGCCATGTTCCCTCCGCGCGAAAAAATCCGCGCACCGCTGAATGCTAGAACTGATTCGCCAGGCGAATCCCCACAACCGACAGCAGCAGACCTATCACGACGCTTGCCGCGACATAACCCGTAGCCGGAAGCCACTCGCCGCCTTCTAGCATCTTCGCCGTCTCCCAGCCGAAACTCGAAAATGTCGTGTAGCCGCCAAAGAAGCCGACGGTGATTGCGACGCGCCAATCCGGCGACACCATCATCCGGTTCAGCGTCATCTGCCCGATCAAGCCAAGAAGAAAACATCCTGTGAGATTGATCAGAAGCGTGCCCCAGGGAAACGTGCTCCCCGTCTGAACTTGTGTGAACACCTGGATGCTGTAGCGCAAAAGCGTTCCGATAGCTCCAAAGATTGCAATCAATACGAAGCGCAACGTGTCTCCGATCTTTTGCTCGCGCCACGATGCATTCAGAGCAAAGCGCGTCGCAAAACAAAAAAACTCCTGGAGCCGTTTGGCTGCCAGGAGTCATCAGTCCTTCAAATTTGCAGGACGGTTATGGCGAACTCCATCGCCGTAATTGTCAACGCGACAAGTCTACCTGTGTCGCATCACAGCGACAACAACGATTCGTTGTCTCTTATCGTGAGTGTGTAGGGGCGCAGCATTGCTGCACCCCAGGCCCGCTAGATGCAGGCATTCACCACGGTCTGTTTTCAAAAGTGGAAGTGATACCTCACCTGCACGAACAACTCGCGCGGGTTCAAGAAATGCGTCCCGCCAAACGTAAAGCTGTTGTCCAGCAAAACTCGACGGTTCGCGACGTTGATTCCGTTCAGGCTCACCGAGAATCGCTCGCCGAACGATTTGCTCAAGGTCATGTCGAACGTCGTATGTCCCGGCAGATGCTCATTCGGATCCGGCGGCGAATTCCCATTCGTAAATCCCGACGCGTAGTAAACGTCTGTCGAGACAAACGATCGCCACGGCAGCGTCCACTGACCGCCGACGTGCAGTGTGTTCCGCTGGTCATGATCGAGCAGCCCGAATCCATCGCCGAACGAGAAATCGGTCAGGCCGCCGTTGATGTCGCCGAATCCAAGCGCCAGCTGGTTCGAGTAGGTCAAATAAATTTGCCCGCGATTGCGAATGCGCGGCGAACGCAGCGTCAGCTCCCATCCGTTGATGCGCGCGCCCTGAATCGTAATCGGGAAGAACACGTCGGAGTTGTTGAGGTTGTTGTGGTCGAAGAAATTCTTCGCCCGCGTCTGAAAAGTGTCCGCGTCGATGTTCCACCCGAAAAGTGGAATCGTCACGCCGAACTGGTGTTCTTTATCCCGCTCGCCGTGCAGGGGGATGAATCCCAAATTTTGTAGAGTGACGAAATCGATCAGCGGTCCGGTCACCGTGTCTAGCGGCGGCGCCTGGTAAAAATGTCCGTAGAATCCGCGGAACACCCAGTTCAGCTTGGGTATTCGGATCGAAGCGCCGACGCGTGGATCGGTAGCGTTTTCGACGACGCCGCCCGAAAAATGCGTTTGCCGGAGACCTGCGTT
>DATAMU010000326.1:0-2382 GCA_036266605.1 Candidatus Acidiferrum sp.
CAAGTCATCGCCGAAATGAATCGCCTCGGCATTATGGTGGACGTCTCCCACGTCAGTGACAAAACTTTTCACGACGTTCTCGCCCTCAGCAAAGCGCCCATCATCGCGTCGCATTCGAATTGCCGCGCGCTCTGCGATCACCCGCGCAACATGTCCGACGACATGATCCGCGAACTCGCCGCAAAAGGCGGAGTCATTCAGATCAATTTCCACGTCGGCTTTCTCAGCCAGAAATTCCGCAACGCCGAGCGCGCCGATCCCAAGATCAACCAAGCCATCGGGATTGAGGTCCAAAAGCGCTGCGGTAACAAGGAAGGATGCCAGCTCATCGAAGGCGACCGCATCACCCGCGAATTCGTCGAAGCCGGCAAGCTCCCGCGTGTCGATTGGACCGAAATCATCGATCACATCGACCACGCCATAAAAATCGCCGGCATCAACCATGTCGGCATCGGCTCGGATTTCGACGGCGCCAACATGCCTTTTGGCATGGAAGACGCCTCGATGCTCCCGAAAATCACCGACGCCCTATTACAAAAAGGTTACACAGAGGGTGACGTGAAGAAGATTCTCGGCGAGAATACTTTGCGATTGATGGCCGAAGTCGAACGCACCGGCAAACAACTGCGCGGAGAAAGTAAATAAGTCGATTTTCAGTTTCGATCCACAACAAAACGGAGAGAAAAACGAATGACGAATAGCGCTTCGAAAACACCTGTCCAGCTTTCGAGGTCCTTGAAGTACATGCTCGTTGTCGCCGCAACTTTTGCGCTTGGGTTCGCTACGCTGGCGCAGACGCCGGCGGCCGCGCCGAAGTCCAGCTCGCAGCACACAACCGCCACAAAGAAGCCCGCCACCACCGGAACCGCGGCGACGCGCTCCACCTACGATCGAGCTCTCCTTCACCCTGCGCTACTCAAAGACAAAGCTCCCGACACTTACGTCGTCAAATTCGTCACCACGCGCGGTGACTTCACCGTCACCGTCACGCGCTCCTTGGCGCCGCTCGGCGCCGACCGTTTCTACAATCTCGTCAAGCACCACTTCTACGACAACGCCGTCGTGTTCCGGGCGGTGCCCAACTTCGTCACGCAATTCGGCATCAGCTCCTATCCCGCCGTCAACGCCGCCTGGAAGAAAACCGAAATCAAGGACGACCCCGTCAGCGGTACCAACAAAAAGGGAAGCATCGTCTTCGCCACTGCCGGCCCCAACACGCGCACCACGCAAGTCTTCATCAATCTCAAAGACAACTCGTTCCTCGACAAAACCGGCTTCGCCCCATTCGGCACCGTCGATGGCGACGGCATGAAAGTCGTCGAAATGTTCTACGACCAGTACGGCGACAGCGCCGGCATCGACCAGGAGCAAATCGAAAAAACTGGCAAGCCCTATCTCGACAAAAGCTTCCCCAAGCTCGACGTCATCAAATCCGCCACAATTATCAGCCCGGCGCCTGCGGCCACTCCCGCTGCAAAACCAAAAGCCACTTCAACAACTCCGAAGCCGGCTTCAACAACGCCCAAACCAAAACCCGGTGCGACTCCCAATCAATAATCTCGGCAAGTGTAGGGGCGCAGCACGGCCGCGCCCCATTCCAGCAATATTCGAACCTCGAGATCCTTGGAAGTGGCTTGCTCAATAGAATTCGGTAACCGAGGCCCCAACTCTCCGATCTGCACTATAATCCCGCCGCATTGATCTCTTCTCCCTGGATGCGATTGCCCCCAAGCGAGATTTGATCCGCCTTTCCATCATGCAGTGCCAAGAAGTCGGCCCCGCATCACGATACCCCTGTGTTTAAACCTTGAAGGCGAAGTTGGGAGACTTCTGAATGAGCGATGAACGCCCGCGATTCTTCTATGGCTGGGTGATCGTTCTTACATCGGGCATCGGCCTTCTTCTCGGCTACGCCCCGGTCTTTGTATATTCATTCAGCGTCTTCATTAAATCGCTCGCTCAGGATTTCCACGCAAGTCGCACAAGCATTTCTTTCGCATTCACACTCGCCAATCTGATGCAAAGCATCGGCGCTCCTCTGATCGGCCGACTGGTCGATCGTTTCGGAGTGCGCAGAGTAATCGTCCCATCGACCGTGATCTTTGGCTTGACCCTCATATCCTTCAAATATTTTTCAACGAGCCTCTGGCAGCTATACGCGTTCTTCATCGTGATCGGCTTCATCGGTACCGGCGCGGCGCCTGTGCCATACGGCATCGTCGTCTCGCGCTGGTTCGACAAGCGGCGCGGCCTGGCGCTCGGTCTGATGATGATGGGCCTATCCTGCGGCGCAATCCTCATGCCGCCAATCGGACAGCGATTGATCATCCTGTTCGGATGGCGCACAGCCTACGCGATCGTCGGTTTCGTAGTCCTGGCGAT
>DATAMU010000327.1:0-2898 GCA_036266605.1 Candidatus Acidiferrum sp.
TGATCGCTGCCATCGCGCCTTCGCCAACGGGAACCGCTTCCTGCATATATTTGCCGCGCTTGTGAACGATTTTCACCGCGTCGGCAAATTTCAGCGAACCTGCGGCAACCAGCGCGGAATATTCGCCTAAGCTATGGCCCGCAACGAAATCAGGAGTAATTCCCTTTTCGGCGAGCACGCGGTAGGTCGCCACCGAGCACGTCAGAATCGCAGGCTGCGTATTCGCCGTCTGCTTGAGATCTTCCTCAGAACCCGCGAAGCACATCTGCGAAATCGAAAATCCGAGCGCCTTATCTGCTTCGTCGAACACGGCTTTCGCCGCCGGATATTTTTCGGCGAGTTCTTTGCCCATTCCGGGGTACTGCGAAGCCTGACCCGGAAATACAAATGCGATTTTCCCCATCTCTGTTCCTTTTCCTGCTGCTACGAGCGCATCGGGATTCGGTCCGGATGCACGCCCGCGGCTGAGAGCCCCTGTTCAATCTTTTCGTTCATGTGCGCACGCGCCAGCCCTGCGGCGACGCGAATCGCATTTTTTACCGCGGCGGCGTTCGACCGGCCGTGGCCGATCACGCAGACACCGCGCACACCGAGCAGCGGCGCACCGCCATACTCGGCGTAATCGATCTTTTTCTTTAGGCCCTTGAAGGCGCCTTGCGACAGCATCGCGCCAAACTGCGATACCAACGAACTCTTCAGCGACTTCTTCAACACTTCAAAAATCTGCACCGCAAGGCCTTCGCAAATTTTCAGTGCGATGTTTCCGACAAAGCCGTCGCAAACGATCACATCGACGTCGCCCGAAAATAAGTCTCCACCCTCGACGTTGCCTACAAAGTGCACCGGACTTTTCTTCAGCCGGTTGTACACCTCGCGCGTCAGCTCGTTGCCCTTGATTTCTTCTTCGCCGACGGAAAGCAATCCAACGCGCGGCTTGCGATGACCGAACGTCGCCCGGTAATAAATGTCGCCCATCACCGCAAACTGAACCAGATGCTCGGGCTTGGAATCGACGTTGGCTCCGACATCGAGCAAAACGGAAACGCCGCCCTTCGCGTTGGGAAACGGCGCCGCCAAAGCGACACGATCGACCGATTCCAACGTGCCCAGCAAAAATCGCGAAACCGTCATCACCGCGCCGGTGTTTCCGGCGCTCACCAATCCGTCGGCCTTGGTTTCTCGCACGAGCCGCGCCGCAACGTGCACCGAACTGTCTTTCTTCCGGCGAAACGCCTGCGCCGGGTGATCGTCCATCGTGATCACTTCGCTCGCGGGAACGACTTCGATGGGAAGATTCGGTGTGGCGTGCTTGGCCAACTCCGCGCGAATCACCGACGGTTGCCCGACCAGCAAGATGCGCACGCCAAATTCGCGTGCAGCCAGCACACTGCCTTCGACTTCGGGACGGGGAGCATGGTCTCCGCCCATAGCATCAACCGCAATTGTGATCATGAAGGGCTTCGATCAGGCAATTCCGGAAAAGCACCGGTGAAAGGCTGCCGCTCACTCCGCGATGAAATCGTCAGGCTGAGATGTCTTGGACTGCTTTGCCCTTGTAATAGCCGCAATGAGGGCAGACCTGGTGAGGCTGCTTCATTTCGTGGCAGTTGGGGCATTTCGCCAGCGCGGGCTTGACCAGAAAATCGTGCGCGCGCCGGGTGCTGGTGCGCCGCTTCGAATGCCGGCGTTTTGGGTTAGGCATGACACTACTCCTCGTTCCGACCTGATATGGCCGGATTGTATGGGCTTTCGGCCCTGAAACCTATTGTTTTTTCAGCCAGTCCTGCTTCAGGCGCGCCAGTGGCGCGAGTCGCGGGTCTGTCGAATGAGTCTCGCAGCGGCACTCCTCGTGGTTCAAATTCGCACCGCAATTCGAGCAAAGTCCCCGGCAGTCGCTGCGGCAGATCACCTTCATCGGCAACGCCAGCAGGACCTGCTCACGCAAAACATCTGCCAGGAACAACCCTTCCCCTTGAAAAAATCCAATTTCTGCGTCGTCGTCCTTCAGCCGGGCCTCTTCGGGACGCGTTCCCTGGGGCAACGGGCTGTAAAACAAGTCGAACGAACGATGAACTTCATCGACGACTGGCTCGAGGCACCGGGCGCAGACCATTTCGACCTTGGTCTCGATCTCCCCGGTAATCCGAATCTGACCTTCGATAAGTTCAGCAGTTGCTGTGACTTCCAGCGGATCGATCTGCTTCACTTCCGTCGTCTGATAGTCGATGCTGCCAGGCGCGTAACTCTTGCGGATGACCTGTTTCCGGACAGCAAGGTCCTTAATGTCTAGAAACATGTCTCCAGCGCCTCCGGCGCGAACGCTCATGCTTTCTCATTATTGGGGCGGTTTGCCGCCAAGTCAAGGAAGCGCCGAGGCTTCTAATAAAAATGAGTTTCCTGGAAATTATGACCGGGCTTACTGACAGCCGTTCGTTTCGAGCTCGTAGAGCCGCAATCGAGCTTCGCGATTGCCTTTGTTGGCCGCGGCCTTCATGAGCACCTTAGCTTGGTCGCAATTCTTGTTGACTCCGGCACCACGCGCAAAGCGCTCTGCCAGCGAGACCTCGGCTGAAACCGAACCCGCTTGCACGGCGCCCCAGAGAGCGTCCACGCTGTCGGTCTCGCTCCAGTTCGGCTCAGGCTTCTGAGCAGCAGCGGCATTCTGTCGATCAAGTGCCGAAACGGAACGGTCGGAAACGTTAGAGGCATTCGGGGTCGCAGCTGGTGACTGTCCTTTGGTCGCTGCCGCCAGCTTTGCCGTGTCGTCGGCGGCTTTCTTCGACTCTGCTACCGGATCTGAATCCGGAATACCAGCGCTCGAATTTTTGTCGGCAGAATTGTCCGGTGCCACTTCGGGTTTAGTCGTCGGAAGCGAAGTCGATGAGCCGTGTGCGGTTT
>DATAMU010000328.1:0-8752 GCA_036266605.1 Candidatus Acidiferrum sp.
CGATTCGCGTGCTGCGACGACGGCTGCTGTAGCAGCGCGATCAGCGTCATGAGAACGGTGATCGGGCGGGCGTACGCGATTTGCCGCTCGATGTGGCGGCGATCAGTCTCGTGTGGATTCATGCGCGGGGACGCATACCTGGTCGTCAGGTAAGTCTAGCAAGGGATTGGGGGTTGGTAGGGGCGGGGTTCCTGCTGGAAACGTATCACTTTCACGACACGGAAATGGAAGATTCATTTTGGGGAGAGGGTTGACGCGGGCGAATAGGGGCGGTCGCGGGAAAAAGAAAACGCAGAGACGCCGACGATACAGAGGTGCGCGGAGGAGGATCAAATGTGGATGTGCAGTGAGTGTTATCGACTGGGGTGAATCTAAACCCGCACCCTTTAACAGCAAAAGGGTGCGGCATCCAAATGCCGGTTAGCCGAGAAGGATGGGGAGGAGGATGCCGAGGCCGAGGGCGAAGAGCCAGAGGGCGGGAGCCGGCGTACCCGTCTGACGAACCTTGCTTGTTATGCGGGCGGCAACACGCGGATCGAGCAAGAGCCAGCGGGCGTAACGGAATTCGAGAGTCATAAAAACGAGGGCCGTGACAGCGCCATAGATGAGGTGACCCATAAGTGAGGGAAGCAGGTAGGACACGGCATCGGTGCTCCAGTCGCATTGGCCGGTGCGAATCAGAGGCTCGAGAGTGATTGGGCCGGCGTACCACCAGATGAGGCCGAAGAGCCACCCCCAAGCGATGCCCATGCCGACGCTAGAGGATTCGTTTCGAAACAGCACGCCATAAAGCATGCCGAGCACAATGCTGACGAGTATGTGGGCGATGAGGATTTTGAGAGTTGCGGAATTGGGGGAATCCACCAAACGGGGGAGGACACCGGTCGCGAAGAGAATCGGAGAAGCGGCAATACCACCGACGAGTCCGGCGATGGCTCCCCAAGAGAGCGAGCGGAGCGTCTGGATGCCGGGTCCTTCAAACTGGCGATTGAGAGGGTCGGATTCTACGAAGAGGCGGAGCCAGAGTTTGTCGAAGGTGGCGTAGGCGATGCCGACGATCAGGCCGTACAAGATGTGGCCAACCAAGGAGCCGAAGACGACGGCGGCGTGTCCCGCAGACCAGTCGAGATGACCGCGTGCAATCCACGGCAACAGTGTGAGATGCGCGAGGAACCACCAGAAAATCGCGTAGCACATTCCCCAGCCCATACAGGAACCGTAGCCGCGGACGTCGCGCTGAAAGAGGAAGCCGAAGCTGATACCGATTAAGACGGCGACACCGAAGTGCAGAAGGATCAAGTCTGAGCGCGGGAGGGCTAGAGTGCCGTATCCAGCGAGCAACGGGAAATAGTCTCCGGATGCGACCCATGAACTGAAGATCGCGCCCCCGACAACTCCAGCGAATCCACCAGCGACGATGGCGCGGCCGATGCGAAATTTCGGTTGACGCGTGGAGGGACGGAGGCCGCCCCAGATACCGAAGGCTAAGCCGACGGGAGCGCCGAGACAAAGGATGTACGCGACGAGATAGGGGAAGCGATCGCGTGCGTCGGAGAACATCGAGGCGGCGGCGCCGTGTTGGAAGATGAGGCGGACGGCGCCGTTGGGAAAAACGATCCAAGCGAGAAAGGCAAAGCCAAGTCCCCAGATGAGTCCGGCGCCGGCACTCGTGGCGCGACGCGCGAACAGTGCGCCGAAGGTTACGCCGAAGATTGCGCCGTAGATTAAAGATTGCGCCAGAGACGTGTGAATGGCGGCGACTCTGAGCGCTCCGCCGGCGGCGCCGATGAGGAGACCGATGGTCGCGAGCACGATCAAGCGGGGCTGCGTGTATGTGACGACTGGACCCGGAGCAGAGTGCGAGTGTGCTGCTGCTTGCGCAGCGGCGAGCGTTGCGTTGGCGGAGTTGGTTGCGGCGTTCGTTGGATCAGCTGACATTTTTTAGTCGCTCTTGCATGATTCTATTGGCCTGGCTTCAGGTCGATGGTTTGGACAATATCGGGCGGAAAGAAAAGCTCGACGGTCCAGTCAATGAGAACGCGAATTTTTTGTTCGAGACCCGGAAGCTTCATGAGATAGATGCCGCGCCACATCGCCCAGGCGAGTAGACCGGAGAATCGCATGGCGCGGTTGCGCGCAAAGGGCACCGTTAGTTCTGCGCAGGCAGTCTGGTGGCCGATAACGCAGAGCGACCCGAGCGAATTGAAATGGAACGGTTTGAGAGGCCGGCCATCGATCTGCGCGCGAACGTTTCTGGCGAGCACCGCGGCTTCGCGGAGAGCGAACTGCGCGGTTGGTGGAACAGCTTTGCTGGACTTGGCGTCGAAGACCGCGGCGCAATCGCCGAGGGCCCAAAGGCCGGAGTGACCGGGAATGGCAAGAGTCGCGTCAACGGTGAGCGCGCCGCGTTTGTTTTTGGGAAGGTCGAGGGCTTTCACGACGGGGCTTGGCGCGACGCCTGCGGTCCAGACGAGAGTTTCGGCGGCGAGTTCCCCGTCGGAGAGAATGACTTTGCCGGGCTTGGCATCGACGAGGCGCGCTTTCAAACGAAAGATGACCCCACGCTCGGCCATGCGTTGTAGCGCATAGCGTCCGAGGGACTCGCTCAGCTCCGGCAGGATAGTGTCGTGCGAATGCACGAGAATGACGCTGAGGTCAGCGGGCGGGAGCCGCGGGTAATCGGCGAGGATGCCGTGCGCGAAATCGTTGAGTGCACCGGCGAGTTCGACTCCAGCGAAGCCTCCGCCGGCGATGACGAAAGTGAGGAGCGCGCGACGGCGGGCAGGATCGGTTTCGCGGTCGGCCTTTTCGAACATCTCGATGACGTGATTGCGGATGCGAATCGCGTCGATGAGGCTTTTGAAATTGAAGGAATATTTTTCGAGGTCGGGCATGCCGAGATAATTCGAGACGGAACCGAGCGCGAAGATGAGATGGTCGTAGAGAATTTCGTGAGTTTCGCCGGGATCGGGTTGCGCCGAGTTCGCGCCATTCATATCGATCGGATCTTTGGCGAGAATAACGCGACGGCGTTCGAGATCGACGCTGGAAACGCTGGCGCGAGTGAATTGAGTACGGTGGAGGGTACTGCGCAACGGCGTACTGATATGGCTGGGCTCGAGGTTAGAGCCGGCAACTTCAGCGAGCATGGGCGTAAAAAGAACGGCGTTCGTTTCGCTGACGAGTGAGAAGCTCACGCCGGGATTGGTGTGGAACTCGTCTTCGAGTGACAACGCCGTCTGCATACCGGCGAAACCACCGCCGAGGATCACGATGTGTTTTTTCGGCAAAGTCGTGGGATCAATCGGAGGGGGTTCGGGACCTAGAACGGCGTGGAGAAGATCGGTAAAGACCTGAACGAGAAGGCCCATTACTGATCCGTAGACGACCCAGCCGACAAGGGCCGGGACTTGTGCCCGCATTTGATCGGCATCCCATTCAGGAGTTCGGCTGGAGGAGAGTGGAACGAGAATGATGTTGATCACTCCCCACCACGGAATGCCGAGGGCGGCTCCCGCCATAACGTTGTCAACGTATGCGCCACGACTTGGGGCAAAGAAAAATGCGTACGCGATACCCACGGATACACCGAAGGCGATGCTCAACACAGGATGACCGAGCGAAATCACCAAGGCCGCTGAGGCAATCGCGCCCGCGGCTGCGCCTGCGATCGTTCTTCGAATGTTGCGCGTCATTTGTTCATTAACTCAGGAATTTAACTGGCACGTTGGCGGCGGACCGATCGGATCGCGACGGAATAGGTAACGCAGAAAGAGATTACGTGCAACGACAAACTTTGGATTCAGGCGAGAGTTACGACGTTACGGTTTTTCTGGAAGAGGAGCGGGTGCGGCCGGCGTAGACCGCAGAAGAATGGGCAGCGGTGTGAGCGCCTGATTGCTGTACGGGTTTGCGGAGTCCGGGCTGGTTAGCGCGCGGCGGATAGCGGCGAGGGGCGCATCGTCGTTGAGGTGTACTGTTCTGCCCTCGGGCTCGACGCCGAGTTGCTTCCACATCGCCGGGAGATCGACGGGCATCGGGTCGTTCTTCATTTTGGCGTAGAGGGAGGTGAGCACCGGAACGCCGACGGTCTTGTCGCCGAGTTCGAACGCTTTCTCAAGGTCCCAATCCTGACGGATGTCGCCGCCTGCGTTGAGAATGCCGCGGAGGGCATCCTGCAAACCCAATTTATTGTGCGTTTGTTCGCGGATTCGAACATCGGCGAGAAAGCAGAAGAGCGCGCCGCCCCAGTAGGTACTTGCCCACGTGTGCGTGTTGTCGAGGCCCTTCTCGTCGGGACGCGGAACACCCTTGCGCATGTCGCGGGCGAGATCGGTCCACATTTGAATGGCGGGCATCTGGCCGGCCTGAATCCGGGCGATCGGTTCGACGTAGGTGGCGAGGCCTTCCTCCATCCAGTGATGGTCGTCGGAGACGGATGGAAATGAGAGGTGAACCATTTCGTGGGTGAGCATCCACTCGTCGTTGAGATCGGCGGGCGGCGTTTGAGTGCCGAGGCCGATTTTGATGAGGCCGCCGCCGTCGCGTCCCCAGGTCATGCCGTGGCGGACACCGGCGCCGTCGAAGGGAGAAATTTTGAGGGTGAGATGAGGGACGGGATATTTGCCGTAGTAAGTGGCGACGGCTTCGCCGGCGAGTTTGACCCAATGGAGTATATCGTCGTGAGAAATTTTCCAATCGCCGGATTCGATCGTCACGTCGATTCGCGAGCCGGAGATGACAAGGGTCGAGGTCATGTCGTCGTCAGCATGTGTAGAACGATTGTGCGCGCTTGTCCAGACAAGTGCGATGAACGGCAAGGCAAGCGCGGCACATAGGAGAGCAGTTGAGCGAGGACGAATGCGAGTCATGGCGACCCCACGCAAGACACTTCATTAGACGAAAATATGACGCAGTGGGGTTGCAGGGCGTTTCCGGTGATTTGTGGCCGAGCTTGAGATGTAACGGACGGTGCGAGGTTGAGGTATCGCAAACGTCGCGTTGGTGTCGGTCGTGTTGAATCTAAACCCGTGGGCTATCAAAAACGAAATGGTTCGGCACCGAGGATTGCTTGACGTTGAAGTGGGAGGCGCTCCACCTTACAAACCGCACCCTCAAAAACCTAGGGTGCGGCACCCAAAGGCCGGATGTTAGTGCGCGATTGGTGGTGATGTGGAGGGGCCGAATTTGCGTTCGAGGAGGGCATCTACGGCGAATTTGCCCGGGCCGAAAAGGAGGATGATTATTGTGGCGACGAGGAATGTGTAGGGTGCGGCGGCGTAGAACTTGTCGGGATCGGAGAAGATCGAGAAGAGTGCCTCGCGGTCAGCTGTGATGTAGGCGACGATCAGGTTGATGGTGAGGATAAAAGCGGTGAGGCGCGACAGTAGACCAATCGCGAGCGCTATCCCGCCGAAGAATTCGAGGCAGGAGATCGCCAGCGCGGTTTGAGCGGGCATGGGCAAGCCGAGGCTGGTGAAGAATTCGGTGACGTTCGAAAGGTGATGCAGCTTGCCCCAGCCGCTTTGCGTGAGTTGCCATCCCCAGTAGAGGCGAACGAATAGAAGGAATGGGGACTGAAGATAGGAGATGAGCGTGAAGAAGCGGTCGTAGAGGCCGCGAAGACGCATGATGTTATTCATAGCGATTGAGAGTCCATCACGGCCGAAAAGTTTCAGTCGATTGTTACTTTTTCCCCGGCCGGCAGAACCATCCGAGCGTGGCCCACGTCTGAAAATATGTTTGAACCGCTCCGGCGCGCTCTTCAAGCGGCATCTTACTTCTGCGAAATGCGCCTTCGAGCGCGTCGCCGAGTTTTTTGCCTTTACTCAGAGCCTTGAGCACGGCGAATTCTTCCGGTTGGATGCGGCGGAAATACACGGAATTGTCGATCCGGTGCACAACGAGGTAAATCGGCTGCGGCTTGAGCTTCGCGGTGGCGCGAACGTGCTTTTTCTTACGCTTTTCGGCGAAGGCGTTGCTGGCGAAATCGGTGTCTTCGTCTTCTTTGCGGACGGCAAGAAGAAGGTCGTCGACGGGATACGCGAAATCGAGCAACCGGACGTATGGCTGCAACTCAAGCGTGAGTGTTGCGGCGTCGGCGCTGGCGAGATCTTCGGTGCGCAGCGCGGGCTTGGATTCGTTATCGAAGGCTTCGATGTCGGCCCACTCAAGCCTAGCGATATCGAGCGCGAGGATCTGGTTCTTCCCTGCCCACTTAGGATGGGCGCGCAACCACGATTCCATCTTCGAGCCGAGGTTGCGAAGCGTGAACGAAACGGATGGGCAATCGACGATGTAGGCCTTGCACATCGCATCGAATTGCTTTTCACCGAGGACGGAACGCAGGCCAGGAAAATCTTCGCTCAGCGCCGAGAGCAAGCGGAACCAATACTGCCGATTGTAGATTTCGAGGCGTTCGAATGAGGTGAGCCGGTCGTTGGGCTTGATGAAGCGGGATGCGTAGGCGCGCATCTTTCCGCCGCCCGGAGCCTTTTCCTGCATATGCTCGGATTTGGTGAGCGGTTGCATCACCGCGCGAGCCATGGTGCGTTGGAGGGCGAGGAGCTTCATACGGCGGTGGCGAGAACGCTAGACGCGAGGAATTTGTTGGCTTTGAGCGCCTCGTCGTGAACTTCTTTGAACGTTGGAATGCTGTCGTCCCACTCCAGCAGCGTGGCAGTGTGGCCAACGCGCTGGATGGCGCGATCGTAAAGCTTCCAGACCGGATCGATCACCGGATGATCGTGGGTGTCGAGGATGTACTTGCGGTATTTCGAATGGCCGGCGAGGTGAATTTGCGCGACGCGCTCCGCGGGGATGCTGTTGACGTAGTCGAGCGGATTGAAACTGTGATTTTGCGATGAGACGTAAATATTGTTGACGTCGAGCAAGATGCCGCAGTCGGCGCTCTCGACGACTTCATTCAAAAATTCCCACTCGGTCATTTCGGAGACGTGAAATTCGGCGTAGCTGCTGACGTTTTCGACGGCGACGGGGACTTCAAGGAAGTCGCGGACTTCGCGGACTTTTTGCGCGGTGAGTTTGGCGGCTTCGAACGTGTACGGCATCGGGAGAAGATCGTGCGTGTAGCGGCCGTCCACGCTGCCCCAGCAGAGATGGTCGGAGACCCAGGGAGTTTTGGTGCGCTTGACGAGATCTTTCAAGCGGCGGAGATGTTCGCGATTCGGTTTTTCCGCGGAGCCAAAGTACATCGAGACGCCATGCTGCACGACTTTGTACTGCTCGAGAATCTGATCGAGGATTTGAAGCGGGCGCCCGCCATCGATCATAAAATTTTCGGAGATGATTTCGAACCAGTCGCAGACAGGCTTGCGCGAGAGAATGTGGTCATAGTGCGTGGCGCGCAGGCCGATGCCGATTCCGTAGTCTGTAAATCCGTTGAACTTGTTTGCGGGCATCCGGTGCGTCTCCGAAGGTTGGTGATTAGAAGTTGAGCCTCAGGGGCTGAAGCCCCTTCTCATTTGGCTTTGTTCGGCACGGCTGAAGCTGTTCCCTCCCGCTCCGTCGCATGACTTTGCCCGGTGGAGCGGTGCACTTCCGCGCCGTTGCTGTCGGAACCGAGTACGACGTGCTGAGAAGCAACAGGGGCTAGTGAGAGTCCACCAGCCCCCGTACAAGCAACCGGCGGAAGCCGGTCGCAAATGCTGGTATTGCTATTCGGGCATCTTGCTGCCGTCGGTCGCGCAGCCGCCCTTACCCTTGCAGGAGTTCTTGCCTTTGCAGCCGTTGTCGCTCGACTTGCAGCCGCCCTTACCCTTGCAGGAGTTTTGGCCCTTACAGGCGTGCTTTTCTTTCACCTTTTTGTCGGCCTTGGCGCTGTCCTGCGCCGAAGCGTTCGTGAGGTTCGAGGCCGAGATCGTGGCAGCGGTTCCCGAGAGAAGACCTGCGATAGCCGCGCCAGCGAGTAGAAACCGATTTGTCTTTGTCATTTCCCCAACGTCCTCCTAATAAATTTTACTGCACCGCACTTCGGGCGAATTGCTGCCTGAAGACCGTTAGACCTCGTACCGAGAGCCGCATGACGGCGATGTTGAGATGTGGGATCGCCGACTGCGGAACTGGGCCCGTCTGGGCTGCTGCGAGCTTGCAAGCCCCGGACGGTTTCGACGGCGTCCCCCACCTTACGACATAGGGAAAGCCGCTGCCAGTGAAACTTTCATGAGCGAGTGTCAAAATCTTGTTTCCCCGTGGCCGGCCACCATAGAGGGAAACTAGTACATCCTCGATGCTCGGGTTGCTTGATCGTGCCGACGCGCTTTTTGTCGGGCCAGTCAAGGTTGATAGCGCGGTCGGGCTCATGGTCAGCTATACGTAGCAAACGCGAGTTCGGATTTGAAAAAATGCGACTTCGTACTGAGCGAAGATCTGCCTTAGGGGGATTGCCTTGGTCAAAGTCTGCTCCCAGAGAAGCCGTTTCGACAATGGGAATTTTGGCGTGGAGACATCGCTATCGAAAACCGAGCGGAATACGGCCATGATCGGACTCAGATGTTCGATTGAAAGACACAAAACAGGTTAACGTCGAATTCTTAGACTTGTTTCAGCGAAATGCGTGAGCAGAAGTGCTTGAAGAGTTCGGCGGTTGAGGAAGCAGCCTGCGATTCGATGACGAGCATTGCCTCGGCAATTCTGTCAAGCGGTTCGGCAGTTTCCTGTCGTAGCGGGATTGGGCGGGGCGGTGATAAGATAGGCAGGTCGCGAGAATTAGCAGCGCGGCGTCTGCGGTGGG
>DATAMU010000329.1:0-2069 GCA_036266605.1 Candidatus Acidiferrum sp.
CCGCCAACCGCAAAATGCTCGGTCTATAAGAATTAGTTGTCATCCTGAGCCGCCCGTAGGGCGGCGAAGGATCTCAACTTCAACCAAACTGAAAACGCATCGAATGGCACGAACCGAACCACAAAAACTCGCACTCGAGGAACAAACAAATGACCATCGACGCATCCGCAACTTCATCCTCCACCCGCCGCCTTCGCCTCGGCATGGTCGGCGGCGGACCCGGCGGCTTCATCGGCGCCGTCCATCGCATCGCCGCGCGCATCGACGACCGCTTTGAACTCGTCGCCGCCGCTCTCTCCTCCAATCCCGAACGCGGCCGCGCCGCTGCGCGCGATCTCCACATCGCGCCCGATCGCGCCTACGGCAGCTTCGCCGAAATGGCCGCCGCCGAAGCCAAGCGCCCCGACAAAATCGACGCCGTCTCCATCGTCACGCCGAACCATCTCCACTTCGGCCCAGCGAAAGCCTTCCTCGAAGCCGGCTTCCACGTGATCTGCGACAAGCCGCTCACCACCACCGTCGCGGACGCCGAAACTCTCGCGCAGCTCGTAAAAAAATCCGGCAAGGTTTTTGGCCTCACGCACAACTACACCGGCTATCCCGTCATTCGCCAGGCGCGCGAAATGATCGCCGCCGGCGAACTCGGTAAGCTCCGCCTCGTGCAAGTCGAATACGCGCAAGACTGGCTCACCACGCCGCTCGAAAACACCGGCCAAAAACAAGCCGCATGGCGCACCGACCCCGCGCAAAGCGGACCCGCCGGCTCGCTCGGCGACATCGGCACGCATGCCTACAACATCGCCTGCTTCGTCAGCCAGCTTCACGCCGAGCAGGTCGCAGCCGATGTGAACATCATCGTTCCCGGCCGCCGCCTCGACGACAACGTGCAGATGCTGCTGCGCTACAACGAAGGCGTGAAAGGCATGCTCTGGGCCAGCCAGGTCGCCGTCGGCAACGAAAACAATCTTCGCCTACGCGTCTACGGCGAAAAAGGCGGCTTCGACTGGTCGCAGGAAAATCCCAACTATCTCCACTTCAGCCGCTACGGCAAGCCGACGATGACGCTGACGCGCAACGGCACCGACGCCACCGCAAGCGCTAAACACGCCAGCCGCGTGCCCAGTGGCCATCCCGAAGGCTATCTTGAAGCCTTCGCCCAACTTTATTCCGACATCGCCGAACAAATTTCCGCGCGCGACGCAGGCCGCCCCGCCGCAAAAGAATCCTTGCTCGTGCCCACCGTTGACGACGGCGTCGCCGGAGTAAAATTCATCTCCGCCGTCCTCGCGTCATCGAAACAAAACGCCGCCTGGACCAAGCTCTAATCTGCGTAGGGGCATGGCACCGCCGTGCCCATCTTCGTATTTTTTTTCGTCGCAGCTCGACGCATCAATGCGAAAATGTTTGTAACCGATTGCACGTCTTGCCGATCCAAAACATAGTCCCCAATGTTCCGATTCCTACTCCGTGCCGTCGCGATCGTCGCGCTACTTTTTCTCGCCCTTCAGCTCGTCCGCAAACCGCTTCCGCGCCCGCCGGTCACCGCCGATTTCCAGGCTCCTCCGGAAGTAAAACAAATCCTCAAGAAATCCTGCTACGGCTGCCACTCCAACGAAACCAAACTCGCTTGGTTCGATCTTCCCGTTCCCGCCTATTGGATCGTTCGCGATCACGTTCTCGATGCGCGGACGCACATCAATTTTTCTGAAATCGGCAAACTTCCGCTCGCGCAGCAAAAAGGCGCTCTATACGAAGGCGTGATGCAGGTTTCGCGGGGTGCCATGCCGATTCCCGCGTACGTCGGCTTCCATCCCGAGGCTAAAGTGTCGGAGCAAGACCTCACCGTTCTCAAAAATTATCTCGCCTCGATTTCTCCAGCTCCGCCCACCACTTCCGACGATACCGGCGCAGAGCAATACCAAAAATGGCTCGCCACCGGCAACGAACTTTCCAAGCCTGCCGCAGCGCCAAACGGCGTCGCATTTCCGTCCGATTACAAGAACTGGAAACCGATCAGCAGCACCGACCGCTTCGACAACAACACCATTCGTCAGATCCTTGCCAACGAC
>DATAMU010000330.1:0-2638 GCA_036266605.1 Candidatus Acidiferrum sp.
TTAGGACCAGGTAGTTTGCACGATTCTCTCGAGCCGCTTGGCGAGCTGTCGAAATGGCTTCGTCGAGATTCCCAGCAAACAACGCTTTTTGTGCGCCCGCCACGAAACCGATCTCGGCGTGAGGATCTTGCTTGATTGCGAAGTCAAAATCGGTTTTGGCAGCGTCGAATTGATCGAGCATCGAAAGGAAATAGCCTCGCTGGTAGTGCAAATGAGCCGACTGCGGCAGTTCGTGTAGGCCCGCATCAACGATCCGAATTCCGAGCGCGTAGTCTTGTCGATCCGCGCACGCATCGGAAATGAGCAGGTAGAGTTTTTCGCGTTTCGGGTCGAGGTTCGCCGCGCGCTGGAATGCTTTGAAAGCCGGATCGGGTTGTTGATCTCCGATGTAGGCTTGGGCCAAAAGATTTTCGACATTCGCGGTAGCGATTCCGTTTTCCCGCAGCGCGTTCAATTGATCGATGGCTCGGCGAAAATCATTTGTGCCGACATAGCAGAGCGCCAGATTGAATTGCGCCGCGTAGTCGTCGTGAACGTGTCCTTTGGCTGCCGCCAAGTGAGGAATCGCTTCAGCGAATTGACCCTTGCTGGTCAGGGCGATGCCGGTCCGGAGTTCCGCTTCGGCATGTTGATCAACCTGCGGATCCTCAGCCGGCGTCTGAAGATTTGAAGACGCCCGTGGGGATTGTGAGGAAACTTGCGCGCTCAACGAACCGCCACAGAACGCAAACATGGCGAAGGCAAGCAGCACGAGCAACCATGGACGCGTGAAGTCCGACACGATAGTCACAGTTTCAGCTACTTCCACTGATTCTGTCCTTCGACGATTGTCACGTACCGATCGATCGGCAAATCTACGAAGCGCTCTGTTTTGCCGCTGGGATTGGGCCAAGTGATCTCCACCCAATCGATCTTCGCATTTTGCCCGAGTCCGAGCACGACGCGCGGGTCATGTGACGAAAGGTAGCTACCGCCGCCGGCTTTGTAGACGCTGCGCTTCAGGCCGCCTGCTTTATATGAGATTTTCGCGCCGATCGCATCGATGTTTGCCGTCTTTCCGATGAGCTTGAGGCCCAACCAGTGATTGCGTTTCCCAGCCAGGTTTCGCAGCAAGACCGGGGCTCCGTTGTTCACCGATACCAGCACATCCACCGAACCGTCATTGTCGAAATCCCCGAGCGCCAAACCTCGTCCCGCGAGACTTTTCGAAAAAATCGCGCCACCTTGCGCGCTCGCATTCGAAAAATGACCGCCACCGTCGTTGTGAAACAACAACATCGGCTCGCGGTAGGTGACGTCTTGCATGCGATCTTCGACCATGAGATCGGGGTGCCCGTTGCACAAAATCAAATCGAGATTCCCGTCGTTGTCGTAGTCGAAAAAGCGCAGGCCCCATCCGCTGAGCAGATTCGTTTGCGTTGCGATGCCGCTGGGCATGGTCGCATCCGCAAAAAAGTCCTTTCCGACATTTCGATAGAGTGCGAATGATTCATGATCGACATTCGACACAAACAAATCCAGCTGACCGTCCTGGTCGTAGTCCGCCGCGTCGACTCCCATACCGGAACGCGCGAGGCCGAAAGGATTTAGCCCAACGCCTGCCAACACCCCAGTTTCTTCGAATCGGCCCTTGCCTAGATTCTGGAATAGAAAATTGGGCACGGTGTCGTTTCCGACGAAGAGATCCATCCAACCGTCGCCGTTCAAGTCGGCGGCGACGACTCCCCAGGCTTTTGCGAGCGACTTCGCGATGCCGGACTCCTTGCTGACGTCCGTAAATGTTCCGTCGCCATTGTTGTGAAAGAGCCAGCAAGGCATCGGCTTGTAGGGCGTTGGCTTGCAGTACCAACGCTTGTTCGTCGGTCCGTAGCCACAGAAGATATTTTTCGACTCGTCGAAGTCAACGAATCGGCATACGAAGAGGTCGAGGCGACCGTCGTTGTCATAGTCAAACCACACCGCGCTCGTTGCCCAGCCAGGAGCGGCGACACCGGCTTGCGCGGTGACATCGCGAAAAGTTCCGTCACCGTTGTTGCGATAGAGAATGCTCCGCGGATATTGCGTTACGTAGAGATCGGGGAAGCCATCGCGATCGTAGTCGCCGACCGCGACGCCCATTCCGTACGCATTGCCGGCGACGCCTGCTTTCACAGTGACGTCGGTGAAAGTTCCATCCCGATTGTTCCGATATAACGCGTTTCGAAGGGCGGTAGGCGGTTTGTAGAAATCGCATGGACCGCTGTTGACTAAATAAATGTCCATCCAACCGTCGTTGTCGTAGTCGAGGAACGCGCAACCCGCCCCCACCGTTTCCGGCAGATACATCTTTGCCGATTGTCCGTTCGTGTGGACCCATGAAATTCCGCTCTTTGCGGCGGGTATCTCTTCGAACGCAGCGCCGCCAACTTCGGTGGCTCCTGCGATCCAAGCTGCGCCCCGAGTCACAAGGTGCGGCGAGAGAAATGCTGCGCTTGCGGAATTTCGAAACATCTGCAGGAATCTTCGTCGCGAAAGTAAGTTATCAAGAGAATTGGAATCGCTGAGGCGCACGATCGATGCTATCGGGGCGTCGGCGTTACGGCAGGGCCACCGGATGCCGCGCCTTTCCGCGCTATCTCTTGCTGCACAGCCATCTCTC
>DATAMU010000331.1:0-3993 GCA_036266605.1 Candidatus Acidiferrum sp.
CGATGCCGATGGAGTCGTAGATGAAGCCGACGAAAGCGCCCGCCATCAACATGCCGCTCTGCACACCGATGAGGACGGCGGCGTTGGCTCCGGTGAATTGATCGGGCGGCATGACTTCTTGCACGAGCGCGTTGACGCAAGCCCAGTACATGGCGGAGCCGGTGCCGGTGATGAGGGTCATCACGTAGAGGTGCCAGATGTCGAGGTGGCCTTGCCAGGCGAGGTACGCGATAGTGAGAACTGCGATGCCGCGGGCGATGTCGAGGCCGATGCCGAGATAGCGGCGGTCGTAGCGATCGATGAGCACGCCGCCGAGGAACGGAACGAAGAGTCCGGGCAGCGTGACGACGATGACTTGCATGCTGACGGCGATCGTGGAGTGCGTGGCCGTGAGGATGTACCAGCTCACGGCGGCAAAGTTGAGGCCGCTGCCGAAGAGAGACACGAACATCGCCACGGAGAAATAGCGGAAGCCGCGCTGAGCCCAGATGACGCTCCAGTCGACTTTGGCGATTTTGTTTGTGACGGCGGCGGCCATGGGGACGAACAGATATTTTAAAACATGGAATTGCGTCGAGAAGAGGAAGGAGAGGCCGGAGTTCCAAAAATTTCCAGGAGGGAGAAAATTGTTCCAAGTCGGGCCAGAACGCGGTGGAAATGAAGGCGTTTACACTCGCGGGGTTGAAATGTGGTATTGGATGGCGCAGAAAGCGTGCCGGTCCGGCACAGGGTGAAAAGCAATGAACGCGTTGAGATGGGTTGCGAGAGTGGTGTTGGGGCTGGCCGGTGTCGTCGCGATTGTGTGGGTCTTTGGGTCGCTGTTGCCGCGCGACCATGTAGTGTCGCGGATCGGAACGTATCACGTGCCGCCGGAAAAGGTTTGGGCGGCGATCACGGATGTCGATCCGATGCCTACGTGGCGCCCCGGATTAAAAAGTGTGACGCGATTGCCGGATCGGGAAGGATTGCCTGCGCACATTGAGGACACGGCTGCGGGGAAGCTCATGATCCAGACGCAGGCGATGGAGCCACCACGGAAATTGGTGAATCGCATCGGCGGAAACGATTTGCCGTTCGGCGGGACGTGGACGTTTGACGTGACGCCGACACCCGATGGCTCAACTCTGCGCATTACCGAAAATGGGTATGTGACGAATCCGATTTTTCGGTTCGTCGGGCGATTTTTTATCGGGTACTCGAGCGAGATGGAGAAATATTTGACCGGGCTCTCACAACATTTCGGAGAAAAGCCGCAGATCGGGGAATGAGCGATGGGACAGGAACGCGAGAGCACGCTGCGGATTGCGAAGAAGCGAATCGAGGGCGAAGCGCTGCTGGAGACAGCGGAGATTATTTTTCGTCCGATCGATGGATCGAAGCGGCTGAAGTTCGCGTTCGCGGACATTTCTAAATCGGTCAAGGCGATCGACGGCGAGCTGCGGTTTCACACGGAGGAAGGGCCGGCGGTGTTGGAGCTGGGTGCGGCGGCGGAGAAGTGGGCCGAGAAAATCTTGCATCCGAAGTCGCGCGCGCAGAAATTGGGAGTGAAGAGCGGGATGAAGCTTGCTGTCGTCGGATCGTTCGATACAGATTTTCAGAAAGAGCTGCGGGCGATCGCAAAGAACATTTCCGATGGGAACATCGTTGAGGAGTCGGAGCTGATTTTCATGGCGCTGGAATCAGTAAAGGACCTAAACGGCGTTGCGAAGGTTGCGAAGTCGGTGAAGGGCGCGGCAGGACTTTGGATCGTCTATCCGAAGGGAAAAAAGGACATCACGGAGAACGATGTGATCGGAGCGGGCAGGAAGACGGGATTGAAGGATGTGAAGGTTGTAGGTTTTTCGCGGACGCATACGGCGTTGAAATTTGTGCTGCCACTAGAGAAGCGCTAAGAGTCCTCCAATTTCACAGTTGCACCGACAAGGGTGACATTTTCGGCAGGATTGTCGCGATCGTAGAAGACAAGTGTTTGCATATCTTCATAGAGTTCCCGGGTCTCGTCGTCGGATTTGCCTGCGTACGTTTTCCCCGCACCGTCTTTAAATTCGTAAGTAATCCTGCTCGTTTTCGATCTTCCACCGACAATCTTCTGGCCGACGATTACTCCAACAGCGATTTCGCCGTTCGACAACAGTCTTCGATCGCGGACTACCGAACGGATCATCCCGCCTACGATCGACAGCGATATACCGGCGAATACTATGAAAAATGCGATATCCGTGAGTGTGTTCCCGGCATTTCCCTTCGGTAAGGAACTCCGGTGGCTGAGGACGAGGCCTGTCGTAATGCCACTGATAATGATCAGGAACACGACTAATAGAAGACGGGTCGATGTTTTTAGTGATATGCGCCGAGGCTTACTCAAGGAAAGCAGGCGTTCAAAGGTGATGCGGATTTGAGCTCTGTCTGGAAGTTGAGCGTTAGGAATCGCGACATTCTCAGGAGCCTTCACATATGGTTGGGAATTCTTAATCGCATTCAAGTTTTTCCACGAACTGAAAGCCGAAAGAGACAAAACCACAACGAAAATAAGCGCAAACATTATGATGCCTGGTTTGGGCGGGGTTGAGAAAAGCCCCATCATTCCCAGCACGAACCCAATCCAGAGAATGGCGAGTGGTAGTTGCTTGAGGGTTTTTGTTTCGTATTCTTTCGCCCGTTCGAGATTCCATCCGCAAACCGAGCAGTATGGCTTCCCGCGACGCCAAGCACTTCCGGTGATCAATGTTTGTGCGCCACACTTTGGGCACCGAGTCTCATGCATGGGAAATGTATAACTCTCTCGTGCGGCGGTGACGAGAGAAAGTTCAACGCGTGTGCGTTCGTGCGTATCATTTGTTTATGCAGGACTTGCTGACATTGCGCGGGCTTGTGGTGGAGTTGCCGACTCCGGCTGGTTGGGTGCGCCCGGTGAACGAAGTGTCGTTGCGGACCGCGGAGGGCGAAGCGGTCGGGCTGGTCGGCGAATCGGGCAGCGGGAAGACGATGATGGCGCTGGCGATGATGGGGTTATTGCCATTGGGCGCGCGGGTGAAGGGCGAAGCGCAGATCGAATCGAGCGCAGGGCGAAGCGCGACGAACCTGACGCACATGAATGAGACGGAGTGGCGCGCGGTACGCGGGCGCGATATCGCGATGGTGTTTCAGGAGCCGATGACGGCGCTGAATCCGGTGATGCGCGTGGGTGCACAGATTGAAGAGGCCGTGCGCGCGCATGAGCCGAAGCTAGCGAAGGATGAAGTGCGCCGGCGCATGCTCGAGTCACTGAAGCGTGCTGCCGTTCCGGAGCCCAAAACGCGCGCCGAGCAATTTCCGCATCAACTTTCGGGCGGACTGCGGCAGCGCGCGATGATCGCGATGGCACTGGCTGGCGGGCCGCGTTTGCTGATCGCGGACGAACCGACGACGGCCCTCGACGTCACAGTGCAGAAACAGATTCTGGATTTGCTCGATCGGCTCCGGCGCGAGCTGCGGCTCGGGCTGTTGTTCATCACGCACGATTTGGGAGTCGTTGCGCAGGTCGCGGATCGCATCGCGGTGATGTATGCAGGACGGATTGTCGAGGAAGGACCGGTCGGCGATGTGCTCCGCGCGCCGCGGCATCCTTATACACAGGGATTGCTGGCGGCTTCACCGACGCTGGAGCGTGGGAAGCTTGCGCCGATTCCAGGAACCGTGCCGCAGTTGACAGCTTTGCCGCCGGGATGCGCGTTTGAGCCGCGCTGTGCGCTGCGTATGGCCGAATGCGTCAAGCGCGTGCCGGAAATGAGAGACGCGGGGGCGGAGCATGGGGCGCGATGCGTGTTGGTCGGCGAGCCGGCTACAACTGAAGCACATCGCTGAGAGCATGCGAAACGAATCGATTGAAATCCTTCGGCCGCTCTTCGCGCCTCCTCAGGATGACGGCGTTTTGAGTGGCGACTTAACTGGCGACAACTGAAGGAAAATCAAAAACAAAAAAGGCCCCCGAAAATTTCGGGGGCCTTTTCTTGT
>DATAMU010000332.1:0-4100 GCA_036266605.1 Candidatus Acidiferrum sp.
GGCGTCATCGACGCGGTCATCACTTGCTCCGGCGCGCCTCTCTGCGTCAGCGTCATCGGCCCGCCCATGCCCATCGCGCCCATCTTTTCGAACGTGTGATTGTTTAGCGCCCAATTCGTGTATTCCGGATTCGCCACGGCGTAGTCATTCATGCGTGGGTCGAACGCGTCTGCCCACACCAACCGTCCCGGATCGCGATAGGGAAGCGGCTGCAGCAAAACCGTATTCACCACGCTGAAAATCGCCGTGTTCGCCCCAATCCCCAACGCCAGCGTCAAAATCGCCGTCGCAGCGAACCCCGGATTCTTCCGCAACATCCTCGCCCCAAATTTTAGATCCCCGACAAAATCCTCCAGCCACCTCCACCCCCAAGCCTCCCGCCCCCGCTCACTCATCGCCATCCCATTCCCAAACGCCCGCGCCGCCGCATACCGCGCCTCGCGTTTCTCTTCTTCGCTAAACTTTGCGCCACTTGGTGCGCCTAAACCCGTTCTTTCGCCATCGACTTCCATGCCACGCGTGCGCGCAGCAGCAGCGAGTAGCTCTCGCTCCCGCGCCTCCCGATGCAACCTCATCTCCTCCTCAAGCTCCCGCGCCATCGCATCCCGCCGCACCAACCCCATCATCCGCCGCCCAATCTCGCCCATCCATCTCATCACTCATCCCTCCACGCTCAACCGCGACGCTTCTTGTAGGGGCGGGGCTTGCTCCGCCCGCCCACTGCGTCTTGTCTCGATGCTTCCGCCTCGCCTCGTTCATGTACGGGCGCAGCACCGCTTTACCTTGAGTCTTGAAGGGTGCGCCCCAAGTTCGCAGATCCAAAATGCTCGTCGCAAATCCGTCTTTTCTTCGCTGTTTCTTTCAACTTTCAACTGCCGACTGTCAACTTTCTTCCTATCCCGCCGTCTGAATCACCCGCACGATCGCCCCCATCACCCGCTCAAACTGTTCCGTCTCCGCTTCCATCTGCTTCTTACCCGCTGGAGTCATCCGGTAATATCGCGCGCGCCGGTTCTCGTCGGTCACGCCCCACTCGGCCTTGACCCAGCCTTTCACCAACATGCGTTGCAGCGCCGGATACAGCGATCCTTCTTCCACTTGCAGCACATCCTGCGAAATCTGCTGAATCGATCTCGCAATCTCGAACCCGTGCATCTCCCCGCCACGCGCCAGCGTCCTTAAAATCAGCAGCGCCAAAGTCCCCGGCAAAATCTCATCCCGTCCCATCGCATCTCCAATTCGGCCGATCACTCTTGGTAGCGCCGGCTTCCAGCCGGCGTTTTTGTGATCGCACGCCCACATGCCAGAAAATCAGGCTCGTATTGCATTGACATAGGCAGTCTATGTCTACTCGCATAGATAGACTATGTCAATCCGCAAAAGGTGAGCATGCGATCGAAGTCTCGCCAAGAGATATCGCCCGGTGCCAGACGCGCATCGAATCGAAAAAATTTGTGTCTTCTTTCGCCGACTCCGGAATTCTCTCAGGTACAATCGTTCTTCGTTCTCGTGAAGAAATACCGTTCGGCGCCTGACGTCGTCTAACGTTTCGATATTTTGATCTGGGAGCCCGGGTGAACCGCCACTATTCCGTCCTCATCATTGCGATCTTGATGTTTGCCGTTGGCGGAATTGCCGGCTACGTCCATCATCGCCACTCGGTCGATGAAGAAGTGCAGCAACAGGAAGTCGCCGTCGAAGCCGAAGACGCCCAGGAACAGCAACAGGTACAGCCAGCCGACCCGCCGCCCGTCGAAACCAAAGTAGGGAAGAACGAAAATTTCACCGCCGCGCTACAGCACGCCGGATTCAACACCGTCGACGCAAGCGCCATCACGACCGCCTCGCAGCGCGTTTTCAATCTCCGCCAGGTCCGTGCCGGGAATGCGATGACGATCAACCGCTCGGCCGCCGGCGAACTCCGCGAAATCAATTACCGCATCGATCTCGACCGCATGTTGAAAGTCGTCCCGGCGCCGGAGGGAAAATTCTCCGCCGAAATAAAGCCCGTCCCGTCCAAAATCGAAGTCAGCGCCATCACCGGGCAAATCAACGACTCGCTCTTCAAAGCGGTCGCGCAGGCGGGCGAATCGCCGGAACTCGCCATGCGCATCGCCCAAATTTTCGCCTACGATTTAGACTTCTATACGGACCCGCGAAAAGGCGACACGTTTCGCATGGTCCTCGAAAAAAAGAAATACGCCGACGGCAAGACCGCCGGCTACGGAAAAATCCTCGCCGCCGAATACGACAACAAAGACAAGAAGTATCAAGCTCTGCTATTTCACGACGAGGCCGGCCATCCCGGCTATTACACCGCCGATGGAAAATCGCTTCAGCGTTCGTTTCTCCATTCGCCGCTCAAATTCTCCGCGACCGTCACTTCGCATTTCAGCAAATCTCGCTACCATCCGATTTTGAAATTATTCCGTCCGCACATGGGCACGGACTACGGCGCTCCCGTTGGAACGCCTGTGCAAACGATCGGCAGTGGACGCGTCGAATTCGCTGGGCGCAAAGGCGGCGAGGGCAACATGGTGCAGATCGCCCACTCCGATGGCTACCAAACGATGTACCTGCATTTGTCGCGCATGTTCGTGCATCAGGGCGAGCACGTCGAAATCGGCAAGACGATCGGGCTTGTCGGCAGCACGGGCCTGTCCACTGGACCACACTTGGATTTCCGCATCTTGCAGCGCGGGCAATACAAAAATTTCGAGAAGCTCGGAATTCCTCCGTCCGATCCGATCGCCAAAAAACACTGGCCTGAGTTCACGCTGGTGCGCCAACAGTGGCTTCCGGTACTGCGCGGTGAGGCGACTCCACTGCAAGCCGAGAACGCAAATGCGCCAGGCGGCTCGCAAGCAACCTCCACGAAAACCAAATCGGCAGACTCATCCGCGCCAGCAGCTGCAACCGCAGCCGATCCGCCATCTCACTAACAAGCGCGCCGATACGATCCGCCATCGCGATTCACGCGCGCTATCGCACGTCATGTAGAGGCGCAGCACGCTGCGCCCCACGTCCGCACGATCAAAGATCCTTGAGACGTTTTTTCGAGCCAGGCGCACGCACGGATTGCGCGGAGGTTTTCTCTTCGCCTTTCCTTTCGACTTTCAACTGCCGACTGTGAACTCTCTTCAATAAATGATGGGGAGCTTCGAGAAGTCCGTCGAGTCGTGATCCATCACGCGCAGCACGAGCAGCGTGCGATCGTCGAACGGCGCCGTTCCGACTCCACTGTAATCATCGGTGGCGGAGAGAATCGCATTTGCGATTTGGTCCGCATTCTGACGCGGAGAGAGCGAGCTCAACACCGAGCTGAGCCGATCGAAACCAAATTCTTCCAGCTCCGCGTTCGACGCTTCCATGATTCCGTCCGACGCAAATAGTAGAAGATCGCCTGGAACGAGATCGAGCCCAGCTTCTTCATATTGCGTGTCCGGAAAAAGTCCGAGCGGAATTCCCGACACCCGAATCGACTGCACCGCGCCGTCGCGCACGAGCAGAGGATACGGACCGCCGGCGTTGCCGACGGTAAGGCGCCGGGTCCCCGCGTCGAAAACTGCAAACGTCGTTGCGATAAATCGGCTGTCGAGCCGCGCTGCATACAAACGCGTGTTCAGCATCGAAAGCATCTCTGCCGGCGGGCAAGGATGATCCACGATGTGTTCGCGAATAATTCCGATCGCGAGCGACGCAAACAATGCCGCCGCCGTGCCTTTTCCCGACACATCGCCGAGAACCATTCCGAGCCGGCCTTGTCCGTACGGAAGGAAATCGTAGAAATCGCCGCCGAGTTCGCGCGCGGGAACGTACGCGGCTGCGAGGTCCAATCCAGGCACTTCGCGCGCGCCGGTTGGCAACAAACTGCGCTGAATCTCGCGCGCAGTCGCGAGATCCGATTGCAGTCGCCGCTCGGTTTCGCGCGCCTCTTCGTACAGCCGCGCATTCTCCAGCGCAATCGCGATGTACGAACCAAGCGTCGCCAGCATGCGCTCGTGTTCTTCCGTAAACGCGTTCGGATCGGTGCTCTCGAGATCGAGAACGCCGATGAGCCGATCCCCAAGCAAGAGTGGAATCACAAGCTCCGAGCGAAC